>CAZNNJ010000339.1:0-6434 GCA_964574305.1 uncultured Rhodospirillales bacterium
TATCCGCGTCGGGCGCGCCCCACGGGCTAGGCCCGCTCGGCGGCGCGGGATCGTTCGACCTGATCCATGCGCGTTTCCTGCTGCAGCACATCTACGATCACCAGGACCTCGCCATCCAGCGCATGGTCGAGCTCTTGAAGCCGGGCGGCTGGCTGGTGATAGAGGATCTGGAGGCGGCGACGATGGGCGGGGCCGATCCCGATCATCCGCTGACCGAAGCCTACGACCAGGTGATCGCCGGCTCGGTCGCCGCCATGCGAGCCTCGCGCGCGGTCGACCCGACGCCGGGGCGGGCGCTGATCCCGCGCTTCCACCGCGCCGGGCTTGTCGAGCTTCGGCACGAAGCGTTCCTCTATATCGACCATGGCGGCAGCCCTCTGGCGGACTGGTATGTGCGCTCCACCGAAGGATCGCGCCGGGCCTATGACGATGCCGGCCACGCCCAAGCGGTCGATACCACGCTGAAGGCGCTGAAGGACCCGGATTTCTGGTTCCAGAGCGGCGCCTTCCACTGCGCCTGGGGCCGCAAGCCGGCATGAGGTGCTGGGTCCTGGCCGCCGGCACGCTCCTGCTGGCCCCATGGGCCCTGTCAGTCGGCGCGGCGGGCGCGGCGACCTGCGAGAGCCTGGCCGGCAAGACCCTGGCCGGCACGCCGGTCGCCAAGGCGGCGGAGACGCAGCCCTTTTCCGCCACCGACCCGATGATGGGGCCGTTCACGGTCGGGCAGAGCTTTTGCCGCGTATCGGGCACGATCGCCCCGGCGATCGCGTTCGAGGTCTGGCTGCCGGAACCGGCGGCGTGGAACGGCAAGCTGCAGGGCGTCGGCAATGGCGGCGTCGCCGGCCATATCGTCCAGGGCAGCATGGCGACCGCGCTCAATCGCGGCTATGCGACCGTGTCGTCCAATCTGGGCCATGAGGGCGGGCCGATCGATTTCGACTTCGCCATCGGCCATCCCGAGCTGGTGGCGGACTGGGGCTATCGCGCCGCCCATCTGATGACCGCCGTCGCCAAGGCGGCGGTCGAGGCCTATTACGGCAAGCCGCCGCGCTGGTCCTATTTCACCGGCTGCTCCGGCGGCGGCCGGCAGGGGCTGATGGAGGCGCAGCGCTTCCCCGCCGACTATGACGGCATCGTCGCCGGCGACCCGACCGCCGATTTCACCCGGCTGACCCTGGGTGGGCGCCTGTGGGAATCGATCGCGACGCTGAAAGACCCGGCGCGTTACATCCCGGCGGCCAAAATTCCGGTCATCGCCAAGGCGACCGTCGCCGCCTGCGACGCGCTGGACGGCGTCAAGGACGGGGTGATCGATGACCCGCGCAAATGCAAATTCGATCCCGCTACCATCCAGTGCAAGAGCGGCGACGGGCCGGACTGCCTGACCGAGGGCCAGGTGAAGGCGCTGGAGGCGATCTATGCCGGCTCGGCCTACGGCAACGGCAAGCAGATCTTCCCCGGCTATATGCCGGGCGGCGAGCTGGGGCCGACGGGCTGGGCGAGCTATGTCGCGGGCCCTGCTCCGCGCAAGGCCAGCCAGTTCCTGTATTCCGACGCCTTCGCCCGCGGCATGGTGATGGAAAAGCGGGACTATGACTCGCTTAGCTTCGACTTCGACCGCGACATGCCGGAGGCGACCCAGAAGCTGTCGAAGACGATCGACGCGACTGACCCGGACCTGATCCCGTTCGAAACCCATGGCGGCAAGCTGATCCAATATCACGGCTGGAGCGACCCGGGCGTCTCACCGCTCAGCAGCGTCAATTATTACGAGCGGGTGGCCGAGCATCTGCGCGGCGACCCGTCCGGCTTCTATCGTCTGTTCATGGTGCCCGGCATGCAGCATTGCGGCGGCGGCCCCGGGCCGGACCGATTCGACGCGCTGGCGGCGCTGGAACAATGGGTCGAGCACGCCAAGGCCCCCGACCGCATCGTCGCCACGCACCTGACCGACGGCAAACCGGACCGTACACGGCCGCTGTGCCCTTATCCGCAGGTGGCGAGGTGGGACGGCGAGGGGAATACAGACCAGGCGGAGAGTTTCAACTGCGAGCCACCATGACAGCCTAGCGATTATTGGGCAGGCATCATCACGACCTGCTGCTCCTGGAGCATCTGCCCCATCATCCGCTGCATCAGGTCCATGCGCTGCGGCATCGTCAGGATCGGCGCGGGCGGCTTCATATCCATCGTATTGCTGTCTTTGGGCGGCCCCATCACTTTGCCTTGGCCCGTTGTTCCGTCCTGGCCTATCAATCTGCCTTGGCCCATCACCCTACCCTGGCCGATCAGGCCATTCGGGCCGATCGTTCCGGCCGGTGGCATCATTCCACTCTGAACGATCGTTGCATCCTGGCCGATCGTTCCACCCTGGCCGATCTTGGGCGACAGGGCATCGATGGCGCTCATCTGCTCCTGCATCAGCTTCATGTGCTCGGTCACGAGCTTCTGGCGGTCCTGCGGTGTCTTCGCCTGCCGCGCCTGATCGATCAGGGTTTGCATCTGCGAAAAACGCTCCTCTACCTGCTCTCCAGGCGATTTATCCGCGGCATGCGCCACGGGTATCGCGAGCATCAGAAACGCGGAGACGGCAAGGAGACGATGGTGCTTCATGATCGACCTTCCTCCTTAGGCTCTTGTGCCAAGTACCTATAACGCAAAAAGGCCGGGTTTCCCCGGCCTTTCGCATATTCGTATTTGAAACCGCTTAGCGCGAATAGAATTCGACGACGAGGTGCGGTTCCATCTGCACCGGATACGGCACGTCCGGCAGCTTCGGGCCGCGGACGAAAGTGCCCTTCATCGCCTTGTGGTCGACCTCGATATAGTCGGGCACGTCACGCTCGCCGGAATCGACGGCGATGAGGACGATGGCCAGTTCCTTGACCTTGTCGCGCAGCTCGATCACGTCGCCGTCCTTCACCGAGATCGACGGGATGGTGACGCGCTTGCCGTTCAGCTTCACATGGCCATGGCTGACGAACTGCCGGGCGGCGAAGACCGTCGGCACGAATTTCATGCGGTAGACGATGGTGTCGAGGCGGCGCTCCAGGAGCTCGATCATGTTCTCCGACGTGTCGCCCTTGCGGCGCGAGGCCTCGTCGTAATAGCGGCGGAACTGGCGCTCGCCGATATTGCCGTAATAGCCCTTCAGCTTCTGCTTCGCCATCAGCTGGGTGCCGTAGTCGGACGGCTTCTTGCGGCGCTGGCCGTGCTGGCCGGGGCCATATTCGCGACGGTTGATCGGGCTCTTCGCACGGCCCCACAGATTGACGCCGAGGCGGCGGTCGATCTTATGCTTGGAATCCAAACGCTTGCTCAAGACATTCACCTTCTGGTGGTTTTCGATAGTGTCCCGATAGTTCGGCCGGCCAGCAGGAAACCTGAGACCGCGACGGGTCAAAGCACTTTGGCTTTGTCCACATTCTCGGGAAGTGCGCGGGTTCTATACGCCGGAGGTCCGGGAGTCAAATTTATGACGAAGATTTTAACGCAGAGGGCGCGGAGGAGCGCAGAGAACGCGGAGCTTATTTCCTCTGCGCCCTCGGCGGTCCTCAGCGTTCTCCGCGGTAAAACTCTACTTACGCGGCACCGCGCAAATTTCGCTGGTACAACGCAAAATTGAACATATATTCAGGGCGCCCGGCGAAATCCTCGTGAGTCGCCAGGCGTTGGTCACAACAGCGAAAGGAGGTGGTCTGATGTCTAACTGTTTTGGTGAACGCGTCATGCCGCGGGAATTTACCAAGGACTCGATCGCTTTCGGGGTTCGCTTCTGAGGAATTCCATTTCGGTGACGCGACCGTAATCGGCCGCTTCGAGCCATAAACGGCACCGAACATGTTGAATGCCGCCTCCTAACGGGGGCGGCGTTTTTCTTTTGCGGCTTTTGCCTTTCCGGCCGTTCCGTTCAGCGCGACGATGACGCCGTGGAAGGTGCGGACTTCCTGCTCGGTCATCTGCGCCCGCTGCAGCAGGTTGCGCATGTTGCGCACCATCGTCGGGCGCTGCTGCTCGGTGGTGTAGAAGCCGCCTTCCTCCAGCGCGATCTCAAGCCGCTGGAACAGATTTCCGAGCTCCTCCTTCGTCGCCGGCCGGTTGCCGCCGACATCCAGCCGGCTTGCCTCGGCCGCGACCTTCATCCGCCACCAGCAATAGCCGATCAGCAGCACGCCCTGCGCCAAGTTGAGCGACGAGAAGGCCGGGTTGACCGGGATCGTCACCACCGCGTCGGCCAGCGGGATGTCGTCATTCATCAGGCCGGTGCGCTCCGGCCCGAACAAGATGCCGGCGCGATGCTCCACCGCCGCCCGGGCATGCAGCTCTTCGGCCGCGGCCTCCGGGGTCAGGATGGTCTTCACCATGTCGCGCTGGCGCGCCGTGGTCGCCAGCACATAGTTCAGGTCGGCGATCGCGGCGGCGGTGCTGTCATAGATTTCGGCCGCCTGGATCACAGCGTCGGCGCCGGAGGCCGCCGCCAGCGCCCGCTCGCTCGGCCAGCCGTCGCGCGGCCGCACGATCCGCATCCGCGTCAGCCCGCAATTCAGCATCGCCCGCGCCGCCGCACCGATATTCTCACCCAGCTGCGGCTCGACCAGGATGATGACGGGATCGAAGGGGTCGTTCATGAAGATTTATTAGCCACAGATGACACAGATTTTCACAGATCAAGAAATAAGAAATTACCACAAAGGACACAAAGAGCACTAAGACACCTTACCGAGCCCCGGCTCACGCGCCCGAATACCCCAAAGAGCTTTTTCCTACTTTGTGTTCTTAGTGACCTTAGTGGTGAAAATTCTTCATCTGCGGAAATCTGTGTCATCTGTGGCTAAATTCATTCCGTCTAACCACGGCGCCAAGTCGTGCCGCCGGGCCCATCCTCCAACACGATGCCCTTGGCCTGCAGGTCGTCGCGGATGCGGTCGGCTTCGGCGAAGTTCCTGTCCTTGCGGGCGGCGATGCGGGCGTCGATCTGGGCCTGGATGTCTTCGTCGGTCTCGCTTTCGGCCGCGGGCGGGGCCCATTTGAACCAGGCCTCGGGCGAGGCTGAGCCGAAGAAGCCGAGTAGCCTGACGCTCCAGAACAGGTAGTTGACGTTGTCGAAGCGGGAATACTCGCTGAGCTGGGCGATCGCCTTGGGCGTGTTGAGATCGTCGCCGAGGATTTCCTGCAGCTTGGCGATATAGGCCGGCGCCTTCGGCCCGACCTCGCTTTCGCGCTTGGCCCAGGCGCGGTGCCAGCCGTCGAGCAGAGCCTTGGCTTCCTTCAGACGCTCGTCATTCATGTCGAGCGGCGCCGTATAATGGCTCATCATCAGCGCCAGCCGGATGACCTCGCCGTGCCATTTCTGGCGCAGTTCGGTCACGGTGACGAAATTGCCCTCAGACTTCGACATCTTCGCGCCGGCGACGGTCAGGAAGCCGTTATGCATCCAGTGCCGCGCCATGCGGAAACCCGGCTGGCCCTCGCCGAAGCTGCAGCAGGTCTGGGCGATCTCGTTCTCATGATGCGGGAAGATGAGGTCCAGGCCACCGCCGTGGATGTCGAAGCTTTCGCCCAGATGCTCCGCCGACATGGCCGAGCATTCCAGGTGCCAGCCAGGCCGGCCGCGGCCCCAGGGGCTATCCCAGCCGGGCTGGTCGTCGGTCGAGGGCTTCCACAGCACGAAATCCGCCGGGTCGCGCTTATAGGGCGCAACCTCGACCCGGGCGCCGGCAATCTGCTCGTCGATTGTCCGGCCCGACAGCGCGCCGTAATCGGCGAAGCTGCGTACCGCGAACAGAGCATGGCCCTCGGCGGCATAGGCATGGCCGCCGGCGATCAGCCGCTCGATCATCGCGATCATCTGCGGGATATGCTCGGTCGCGCGCGGCTGGATCGTGGGGTCGAGGCAGCCCAGCGCCCGCATATTGTCCATGTAGCCTACGGTCACCCGCGCCGTCAGCGCGCCGATCGGCTCGTTGTTCTCCGCCGCGCGCTGGATGATCTTGTCGTCGATATCGGTGATGTTGCGGGCGTAGGTGACGTGGTTCGCCCCATAGACCGAGCGCAGCAGCCGGAACAGCACGTCGAACACCACGACCGGACGGGCATTGCCGATATGGGCTTCGTCATAGACTGTGGGCCCGCAGACATACATCCGCACATTGTCGGGATCGATCGGTTCGAACGGCACGACCTCGCGCCGCGCAGTGTCGGAAAATGCCAGTGCCACCATCATGCCGCCTCGCCGGCCAGTCGTTTCGCCGCGCGCTCATAGCCGATCAGCGGCAGCAATGTCTTCATGTCCGGCCCGTGCTCCTGGCCGGTCAGCGCCTTGCGCAGCGGCATGAACAGGGCCTTGCCCTTCAAGCCCGTCTCCGCCGCGATGGCGGAGGTCCATTTGGACCATACGGTGTCGTCCCAGCCGGCGCCGGGCAGCAGCCGCGCCG
>CAZNNJ010000340.1:0-6406 GCA_964574305.1 uncultured Rhodospirillales bacterium
CCCGAGGTGCTGAGGAGGACGGGGGAGGAAGGGGGGAGGTTTTTCCAGTCGGGCCCGTGGTTCCGGGACAAGCTGGAGACCTTGGGCCGGGTCGGCCTGGACTATGTGGAAATCGGCCAGGCGGCCACCACCTTGTCGGGCGGCGAGGCGCAACGTGTGAAGCTGGCCAAGGAACTGTCCCGCCGCGCCACCGGCCAGACGCTCTATATCCTCGACGAGCCGACCACCGGCCTCCATTTCGCCGATATCGCCAAGCTGCTGGAGGTGCTCCAGACCCTGGTCGACCAGGGCAACACGGTGCTGATCATCGAGCACAATCTGGAGGTCATCAAAACCGCCGACTGGATCATCGACCTCGGCCCCGAGGGCGGCGACAAGGGCGGCGAGATCGTCGCCACCGGCACGCCGGAGGACGTGGCGAAGAATCCGAACAGCTATACGGGCCAGTATCTTGCGCCGCATTTGAGTCCGGCGAAATACGCGAAGACGGCGTGACACGTTAACGCACCTCCGCCCCGTAGGGTGGTGCTGAGCGCAAGCGAAGCCCACCGCCACGTCCAACGGCGATTCGATTGGTGGGCTTCGCTGGCGCTCAGCACCACCCTACGGGACATTGGGCGCGTTCAACGCTATCCATCGCCGATACGACGAATACGGCCAAGCCGCCTGATCCGGCGCATGGCCGTGCTTCACCGGATTGTAGTGAATATACTCGACATGGCCGGCGAAATCGGCCTCGTCGCGGATCGTGCGTTCCCAGAAACGACGTTGCCAAACCGCGCGTTCGCGCCGTCGCTGACGGCTTGCGGATGGGGCCTCTTCTGTTTCGAGCCCGCGCGAGAAGTGCGATTTGATCAGCATCCAGCGCGTAGAGAAATCCGCATCGCCATCGGGTAGGGTCCAGATCGCGTGCAGATGGTCGGGCAGCACGACGATCGCATCGGTCGTGAATGGACGCCGTGCGTGGGTGTAGCGGAATGCGGCGCGCAGCAGCGCGATGTTTTCAGTGAGCAAACAAAGGCTACGGTTTTGGATATTGACCGTGAAAAAATATGTGCCGCCAGGAGCGAAGTTGCGACGGTAATTCGACATGGCGGGTTCGGTTGGTCGGGGCGGTGGGCTTCGCTGCGCTCAGCGCCACCCTACGATTTTGCCATTCATTTCGATAGGGGTAGGGTGGTGCTGAGCGCAGCGAAGCCCACCACGCGCATTTAGGTTCGCTACATGAAACAGCCCATCCACATCGTCGGCGGCGGCCTTGCCGGCAGCGAGGCGGCCTGGCAGGTCGTGTCCGCCGGGATTCCGGTGATCCTGCATGAGATGCGCGGCGTCCGCCCGACCGAGGCGCATAAGGGCGAGGGGTTCGCGGAGCTGGTCTGCTCCAACTCCTTCCGCTCGGACGACAAGGACTACAACGCGGTCGGGCTGCTGCATGAGGAGATGCGGCGGGCCGGGTCGCTGATCCTGCAGGCGGCCGACAAGCATAAGGTGCCGGCCGGCAGCGCGCTGGCGGTGGACCGCGACGCCTTTTCGGATGAGATCACCAAAATCCTGAGCGAGCATCCCTTGGTCGAGATCAGGCGGGAGGAGGTCATCGGCCTGCCGCCCGCCGAATGGGGCCGGACGATCGTTGCCACCGGGCCGCTGACCGCGCCGTCGCTTGCCGAGGCGATAAGGGCGGAGAGCGGGGAGGAGGCTTTAGCCTTCTTCGACGCGATCGCGCCGATCGTCTATAAGGACTCCATCGACTTCTCGGTCGCCTGGATGCAGTCCCGCTATGACAAGGCCGGGCCGGCGGGGACGGGGTCGGACTATATCAACTGCCCGTTGAACCGTGAGCAGTACGAGGCCTTCATCGCCGCGCTGCTGGCCGGGGAGACGGTCGACTTCAAGGATTGGGAGAAGGACACGCCTTATTTCGAGGGCTGCCTGCCGATCGAGGTGATGGCGTCGCGGGGTGTCCTGACCTTGCGCTACGGCCCGATGAAGGGCGTCGGGCTGGACGATCCGCGCACCGGCCGTTGGCCTTACGCGGTGGTTCAGCTGCGCCAGGATAACGCCCTGGGAACGCTCTATAATATGGTCGGCTTCCAGACCAAGCTGAAACATTCCGCCCAGGTCGAAATCTTCCGCACCATCCCCGGCCTGGAGAAGGCCGAGTTCGCCCGGCTGGGCGGCCTCCACCGCAATATCTTCATCAACTCACCCCGCCTGCTGGACGGGACGTTGCGGCTGAAATCCCGCCCGCACGTCCGTTTCGCCGGCCAGGTCACCGGCTGCGAGGGCTATGTCGAGAGCGCCGCCGTCGGGCTGCTCGCCGGCCGTTTCGCCGTGGCCGAGCATGCCGGGCTGGAGCCCGTCGCACCGCCCCAGACCACGGCGATGGGCGCGCTGCTGGCCCACATCACCGGCGGCGCGGAGGCGGAGAGCTTCCAGCCGATGAACGTCAATTTCGGCCTGTTCCCGGTGCCCGAGGGCACACTCCCCAAAGGTCGTGACCGCAAGCTGGCCTATACCGCGCGGGCTCTCACCGACCTGAACGGCTGGCTGCATCCGGCGGCGGTTGCGGCGGAATAGAAGGAAATCCTTTTTAGCCACAGATGACACAGATGAAATCGGATTAGCTGCCTTCGGCAGCTGAAATCCAATCTGCGTTTATCTGTGTCATCTGTGGCTAAATTCTTAAAATCCACAACGCTATTGCGTTCCAAATAGCCCTGAATAGTCAGCCCATTAGCCGACTCGGACACGCATGTATAATCGTGCGATTCGACAGGAGGGCCGATTATGTCGAGCCAATCGATATTCGCTTCGCTGCGCGCGACCATTCTTTTGATGGCAACCCTGGCCCTGGCCGGATGCGGCGCGGCGGCTGCGCCGTGCCGGGTGGCGTCGGCGGGGCTCAAGATATTGCCGGCGATCGGCCATACCCTGGCCGAGCCGACCGATTCCTGCGCCTCGGCGATCGATCCGAACCCGTCCGAGCCTTAGGGTTTTTCCGTCAGCGCGCGTGCTCCGGCGACGGCGCGCGCGACCCGCTTCTCCGGACCGACGCCGCGGTCCTTCAAGGCCGTCATCGGCACTTCGATCCCGATGACCGTGCCGGCGGGCAAGGCCCGGACGAAGCTTTCGAGCGGCAGCTGCCCATCGCCCGGAATCAGCCGTTCGCCCATCGCCTCATCGAATTGCCGTTCGACCGGCATGTCGGCGGGGCCGTCCGACAATTGCCCGCGTACGACGATCCGTGGATCGAGCCCCGCAAGGTCGCTTGCCGAGAAGCCGGCGCGAAACAGGTGCAGCGAATCGAATTGAAGCCTGGCGCGCGAGCGGTCGGCGTCCAGGAACGCGGCGGCATCGGCGGGTGATTTCAGGGGCGTACGGCGGGACCATTCGGTGACGACCTCTATCCCGCATTCGCCGGCAAGACCGCAGAAGGCGGAGAGGTTGTCGGCGAGGCGGCCGAGGTCGGGATCGCGCAGCAGGACATTGACACGGCGCGCCTCGAGCCACGCGCTAGCCTCGAGCGCGGCGCGAAAGCCGGTGACATCGGTGTCCGGCGTCAGCAGGAAACCTTCGGTCATGTCGATCGCGACGCCCAGCTCTCGGCAGCGCTGCCGCGTCTCCCGCCGCGTCGGCGTGTCGGACGCCATGCCGAAGTCGGGCACGCCCGCCACCGGATGGGCCATGATGGCGATCAGCGCAAGTCCATTCGCCGCCGCCAGCGCCGCGAGCTCGGGCGGGGAGGCTTCGACGGCGGTCAGGAAATCGAGGCAAAGCGGATGCATGCTGTTCCCCTCTAACGGCAAAATGGCGCCGACGATAACTCCGTCGTCCATTTCTCCGGCCCGGTTTCGGCCAGGAACGGCTCGGTCGCGATCATCCGCCAGCCATCGCCGTCGGCGGCCAGCAGGGCCGGTTGGCCGGCATGCAGCTTCAGCGCCTGGCCTTCGGGTGAGTCCGCCAGGGCCGTCGTCACGCAGGAGATGAGGGCGAAATCGTTGCCGTCCTTGTGCGCCTTGTCCAGGCTGGCGACATCGTCATGCGCTATGCCGTCGAACTCGGCCAGGGTGTGATAGGGCGGGCTGATGGCGAGGGCGACGCGCAGCATCAGCGCCACGCTGCGATTGTCGCCGGGCAGCAGCAGGGCGACCTTGTTGCCGTCGGCAAGATAGGGCGCGGTCCAGGCCGCCAGGTCCCAGACATGCATCTGCGGCTGCCGCCGGTCGCCGCGGGTCCAGCCGGCGGCGGCAAGCGGCGTCGCCAGGGCCAGCACGACCGCGGTGACGGCGACCGCGCTCCACCCCAGCCCAAGATCGGGGGCGCCACGCCGGATCCAGCTTTCGCGGGCGAAGACGACGATCGAGAGCGTCGCGAGCAGACCCAGATGGGTGTTGTACCGGAAGAAGGAATGGGCCGAGGCCCCGATCTCCCCCGGGAAATGGGCGATATAGGTGAAGGTCAGGAAGGCGGTGTAGAGCAGCGTGACGCCCAAGGTCATCAGGAACAGCCGCGCCGCCGGCGTCAGCCCGCGCCGCAGCAAGACGGGTATCGCGCTCAGCGAAATGCCGTAGAGCAGCAGGAAGAAGGGCAGGCGCTGCCAGATGCGGTCGGCCATGTTCGACAGGATCGCCGGGAGGCTGGCGAAGCTCCACTGGTCGAACGGCAGGAAGCGCAGCTCGTCGTCGGGCTGGAAATGGGTCTCGACATAGAAGCGCCAGACCCCGACCAGCAGCAGCGCCGGCAGGAAGGCGACGGCAAGCGAGGTAAGCGCCCGCGCCGGGCCGATCCTTTTGTCGAAGGCGCCGAGCAGGAAGGCGACGGTGACGACGCTGCCCATCAGGAAGATGCTCACCTGCTTGATCGCCGCTCCGGCCAGCAGGACCATGACCAGCCCCAGCCGCTCCTCCGCCACCGAGCGGTCGCCGGCCAGGGCGGCCAGCACCCGCTCCGCCTGCCATGCGGCGAAGGCAAGCGCCACGGCGATCGTCGGGTCGCCATAGCCGCTGAACTGCACGGCGGGCGCGAAACCGGGGTTGAGGAAGGTGGTCAGCAGCACCGCCCCGCCGATCGCGCCCCAGCTCGGCGCGGCGGCGGACAGGGCCTGCGGCCCGCGCATGGAGCGTGCCAGCAGCAGGGCGAAAGCCAGCTGAAGCAGCAGGTTCACATGGGTCAGCACATTGGGCGGGAAGTGTGGCACCAGCAGCGCCGGCAGGAAGGCCGCCAGCTGGAGATTATAGGGAAAGGCCGGCCAGAGGGCGAGCATCGGCGGCCGGTCCTTGGCCGGAAACTGCCCGTAATCGTAGAGATAGGCGGCATTGGGCAGCTGGTTGGTGAATGTGTCGGGCCCTGACGGCCAGGCGGCGGCCAGCACCGCGATCAGCGGCACGGCGACGAGCAGCAGCCGGCCGAACGCGATCAGGTCGGGCTCGGACAGCCGCCCGCGCGGGGTGAAGGCGCCCAGGGCGGCGATGCCGACCAGGGTCGCGGCCGGAATGCGCATGGTCTGCGGAGTCGTGACGCCCCACAGGGTCAGCACCAATGAAACCGCGCCCCAGCCAGTGATGAGCGCGACCTCGGGGAGGGATTGCGCCCCCAGGATCAGCCGGCCCAGCATGACCATCACAAGCCCGGCGGCGAAAACCGCGGCCAGCCCTTCGGCCTGCAGGGCGGTGGGCAGAAACGTGTCCAGCACTGCGTCGGTCGACGTCCAGGGCCAAGTGAGAATCATTGCGCGCGCTCCGGCCCGGCGGCCGCGCCGGGTTCGGTCAGATGGATAAGCATGAAACGCGGCGCCGTGAACTCTACTGTGCCGGGCAGCTTTGAGCGGTCGAGACCGGGCGGCGGATCGACGACGATCAGGTCTGTGAAACCGGGGAGCGGCGGCAGCGTTCCCGTGGCCAGCGCCGGCCAGAGCGTCTCGGGCCTGGGGTGCGCGGCCAGGCTGGCGGCGAGATCGGTGAATTGCAGCGGTTGCTGGCGCGGATCGGCGAAGATCGTGTCGACGAAGGCATCGCGGTCGAGCGCCGCCAGGGTCGGGAAATGGAACAGCGGGATGCCGCCGGCCTGCACGCCGCCGGCGGGCGCGGCAACCGCGACGGTCGCGCCGCTGGCGATACGGCCGAAGGCGGGGCGCAGCGCGTCGTACTGCCGGTCGGCCTCGAGCCAGACGGTCTCGATGACGCCCATGCGGATGACCAGCAAACTCAGCAGGGCAGCAGTGGCGATGTTACGTCCCTTGGCGGTTACCGTCCCCCAGTCGCTGGCCGCGACGAACAGCAGGGCGATGGCGACCGGCAGCCGGGGGTCGATGCCGGATGCCGACAGCCGCCGGCTTGGCAAGACGAAATAGGCCGCCGACAGCGCAACCAGGCCCCGAGCCCGCACCCCAACACAGGACAACCTTCCC
>CAZNNJ010000341.1:0-6396 GCA_964574305.1 uncultured Rhodospirillales bacterium
CTGGCTGGTATGCGAACCGGGCCGAACCGGACCTCAGGCAGTGGCTCGACCTCGTGGCGCTCGGCACCGTCGCCGATGTAGTGCCGCTGACCGGGTTGAACCGCGCCTTCGTCACCCAGGGCATCAAGGTGATGGCCCAGCGGCGCAATGTCGGGCTGGCGGCGCTAGCCGATGTCGCCAAGCTCAGCGAAAGCCCCGCCGCCTATCACCTGGGCTTCGTCTTCGGCCCGCGGGTCAATGCCGGCGGCCGGGTTGGCAAGGCCGATTGCGGCGCCCGCCTGCTTTCGACCGACGACCGTTCCGAAGCGGTCGAACTTGCGGCGCTGCTCGACGGCCACAATGCCGAGCGCAAGCAGATCGAGGCTGCGACCCTGGAGGCCGCGCTTGCTCAGGTCGAAGCCAGCGGGCAGGCCGAGGAGGGGCATATCCTGGTGGTGGCCGGCGACGGCTGGCATCCCGGTGTGATCGGAATCGTCGCCTCGCGGCTGATGGACCGCTATCACCGGCCGGTCTGTGTGATCGGCGTCAATGATGGCGTCGGCAAGGGGTCGGGCCGCTCGATTCCCGGCGTCGATCTCGGGCGCGCCGTTATCGCGGCCAAGACTGCCGGCCTGCTCGTCGCCGGGGGCGGCCATGCCATGGCGGCCGGATTCACCGTCGCCGAGAACCGGATCAAGGTGCTGGCCGCCTTCCTGGAGGCCCAGATCGCCGGAGCCGGGGCGCGGGTCGATCCGATCCTGGCGATCGACGGCGGCCTGTCCTGCGGCGGGGCGACGATCTCTCTGGCCGAGGCGATCGAGCGGCTGGGCCCGTTTGGCTCAGGCAACGCCGAGCCGCGCTTTGCGCTGACGGGTGTACGCATCCTGAAGGCCGACCTCGTCGGTACCGCTCATGTCCGCTGCATCCTGACCGACAATAGCGGCGCTAGGGTCAAGGCGATCGCCTTCCGTGCGGTCGAAACGCCGCTGGGCCAGTTGCTGCTGCAATCCGGCGGCAATCCGATCGCGCTGGCCGGCAAGGTCAAGCTCGACCGCTGGAACGGCGAGGTCCGGGTGCAATTCCAGATCGACGACGCGGCGCGGCTTTAGAGGGAGAGCTCCGACGAATGACCCTGCTTCCGATCGATGACGTCGCCGTCCGTGTGGGGATTCCCAGCAGCGCGCTCTATCACTATGGCCCCCACAAGGCGAAGCTGACCCGCGAATTCACCGAATCGCTGCCGCGCGAACGCAAGGGCAAGCTGATCCTGGTCACCGCGATCAGCCCGACCCCGGCGGGCGAGGGCAAGACGACCACCACGATCGGGCTGGGCGATGGGCTGACCCGGATCGGCAAGCGGACGCTGATCTGCCTGCGCGAGCCCTCGCTGGGTCCGTGCTTCGGCATGAAGGGGGGAGCCACCGGTGGCGGCAAGGCCCAGGTGGCGCCTGCAACGGAGATCAACCTCCATTTCACCGGCGATTTCCATGCCATCACCTCGGCGAACAACCTTCTCGCGGCGATGGTCGACAACCAGTTTTACTGGGGCAACCCGCTGAACCTCGATCCCGATGCAATCACCTGGCGCCGGGCACTCGACATGAACGACCGCGCGCTGCGCGACCTGACGATGGACGTTACCGGCAAGAGGCTCAAGCGCAAGGAGGGCTTCGACATCACCGTCGCCTCTGAGGTGATGGCGATCTTCTGCCTGGCGCGCTCGCTGAAAGACCTGGAGGAGCGGCTGAGCCGGGTCATCGTGGGACGCGACAAGGACGGCAGGATCGTGACCGCCGACGCGGTCAAGTCCGCGCCGGCGATGACCGCGCTGCTGCGCGACGCTTTCCAGCCCAATATCGTCCAGACGCTGGAACACACGCCGGCGCTGGTCCATGGCGGCCCCTTCGCCAATATCGCCCATGGCTGCAATACCCTGACCGCGACCGAGACGGCGCTGAAGCTGGCCGACTATGTCGTGACCGAGGCCGGGTTCGGCGCCGATCTGGGGGCGGAGAAGTTCTTCGACATCAAATGCCGCCTGGGCGGCCTGTCGCCCTCGGTGTCCGTGGTTGTCGCCACGGTCCGCGCGCTCAAGATGCATGGCGGCGTGCCCAAGACCGAGCTGGCGACCGAGAATGTCGAGGCGGTGCACCTTGGCCTCTCGAACCTGCGCCGGCATGTCGAGAACATGCGCAAGTTCGGTGTGCCGGTCGTGGTCGCCATCAACCACTTCACCGCCGATACGACAGCGGAGACCGACGTGATCATGGAGGAATGCGCTGCCCTGGGGATCAATGTGCATCTCTGCACCCATTGGGCGAACGGCGCGCCGGGCACGGAAAGCCTTGCCCATGAGGTGGCCGTCCTGGCCGATGCCGGCGAGGCGCATTTCAAGCCGCTTTATCCCGACGCCATGCCGCTGGCCGACAAGGTCCGCACCGTCGCGCGGGAAATCTACCGCGCCAAGGATGTCGATTTTTCCGACATCGCATTGACCAAGCTCAACCGGTACGAGGCCGCCGGCTTCGGCTCCGCCCCGGTCTGCATGGCCAAGACCCAATACAGCTTTTCCGCCGACCCCAACCTGCGCGGCGCGCCGGACGACCATGTGCTGCCGGTCAAGGATGCCCGCCTCTCGGCCGGCGCCGGCTTCGTCGTCGTGCTGTGCGGCGACATCATGACCATGCCCGGCCTGCCGCGCGTCCCGGCGGCCGAGCGCATCTTCGTCGATGATGAGGGGGTTATTCAGGGGGTGTACTAGTTACAGCCCGGACCGATGCTGCGACCTCGATCAGTGAGCGAAGCAGAATCATAGGGTCGTCGTTTGAAGGGCGAAAGCCGCGCCTCTGCCAAAAAGCTGCTGCCTCCGCATCCACGGCATTCACGATCAGGGCGCGGCCGCCGATGAGTTGTGCCGCATCAGCGCAGCGTCTAAGAGCATGTCCGAACAAGGCAGTGCCAATGCCGCGTCCAGCCCATTGCTGGTCGGTTGCCAGTTGTCCGAGCAAAAGGCACGGCACCGGGTTTGGTGGTTGTCCCGTCCTGATCGATCGTGGCAGTAGCGAGGGTAAGACAGCAGTGGGTGCGAGACCGTAATAGCCGACAACCCGACTATCGTCGTGGATTACCATCACGACGGTAAAGCCTTTTAGTTGATTCGGCAGCGCACGGGTCTTGAGCCAATTATCAAGCGCTAGTTTGCCGGATACGAATTGCGAGACGTCATGTGACGCTCTCAGGGGCTCAGGAGCGGAAAGCGCCAAGGTGACTAATCGCCAGCCTTATCCGTCTCCCAAGGCGGGCGCCGCTTGAGCACCTCCACCATCTCGGGAACCGGTCTGTCGGGAGCGTTAATGGCAGCCATGAAAGCGTCGAAGCCTTCCGGGCTCATCCTGATGAACATATTTTCCATCAGCGTCGCTTCCGCTGCTTCTACGGCCGCATTACGGACGAAATCGGTACGCGAGCGACCGCGCAAGCTGGCGGCGCGATCGATCATCGCGATATCGGCTTCAGGAAGCCGCATCGAAAGCGGGTAGTCTTTCCGCTTGGACTGCGTCTTGCGTGTTGCTGGGCGGCTCATGAAAATCCATATAGCTCGCCGTATTGCAATTTACAATACGCTAGACAGCCCCCATCCGAATCCGTAAAACCGCGCTCATGCGTCTATCCAAATATTTTCTCCCCACGCTCAAGGAAAATCCGGCCGAGGCACAGATCGTGTCGCACCGGCTGATGCTGCGTGCGGGCATGATCCGCCAGGAGGCGGCCGGCATCTATGCCTGGCTGCCGCTCGGCAAGCGCGTTCTGGCCAAGATCGAGAAGATCGTCCGGGAGGAGATGGACCGCGCCGGCGCCATCGAAATCCTGATGCCGACCCTTCAGCCCGCCGACCTGTGGCGGGAAACAGGCCGGTACGAGGCGTACGGCCCCGAAATGCTGCGGATTACGGATCGGCATGAGCGCGAGCTGATCTACGGCCCGACCAACGAGGACATGGTGACGGAAATCTTCCGCGCAGCGGTCAAATCCTACAAGGCGCTGCCGATCAATCTCTACCACATCCAGTGGAAGTTCCGGGACGAGGTCCGCCCCCGCTTCGGCCTGATGCGCGGGCGCGAGTTCCTGATGAAGGACGCCTATTCCTTCGATATCGACAAGGCGGCGGCGCGGCTGTCCTATAACCGGATGTATGTTTCATACCTGCGCACCTTCGCGCGGATGGGGCTGAGGACCATCCCGATGCGCGCAGAGACCGGCCCGATCGGCGGCGACCTCAGCCACGAATTCATCGTGCTGGCCGAGACGGGCGAGAGCGGCGTGTTCTGCCACAGCGACCTGCTCGACATGCCGATCCCGTCGGCCGACATCGATTATGAGAGCGACCTGGAGCCGATCGTGCGCCAGCGCACCGCCCTCTACGCCGCGACCGAGGACGTCCACGACCAGGCCCGCTTCGAGGCCGAGGTGCCTGAGGACAAGCGCCTCGCCGCGCGCGGCATCGAGGTCGGCCACATCTTCTATTTCGGCACCAAATACTCGGTTCCGATGAACGCGGTGGTCACCGGGCCGGATGGCAAGGACGTGCCGATCGAGGGCGGGTCCTACGGCATCGGCGTCTCGCGCCTGGTCGGGGCGATCATCGAGGCGAGCCACGACGATGCCGGCATCGTCTGGCCGGACAGCGTCGCGCCCTTCGATGTCGGCCTCGTGAACCTCAAGAGCGGCGACGCCGCGGTCGATCAGGCGGCGGACGATCTCTACCGCAAGCTGCAGGCCGCCAGCGTCGATGTACTTTATGACGACCGCAACGAGCGTGCCGGCGGCAAGTTCGCCGACATGGACCTGATCGGCCTGCCCTGGCAGGTGGTGGTTGGTCCCCGCGGCCTCGCCAACGGCGTGGTCGAGCTCAAGCGCCGCGCCACGGGCGAACGCAGCGAGCTGCCGGTCGACGCCGCTATCGCCAAGCTGGCGGAGACCGCCAAATTAGCCTCCGCGGCGTGACCTCATGATCTTCGGTCCGTTCGAGCGTTTGCTGGCGGGCCGCTATCTGCGGGCCCGCCGCGCCGAGGGCTTCGTCTCGGTCATCGCCTTCTTTTCGCTTGCCGGCATGACCTTGGGCGTCGGCACGCTGATCGTCGTCATGTCGGTGATGGGTGGTTTCCGTACCGAATTCGTCAGCAAGATACTGGGGCTGAAGCCGCATATCGAAATCATGGGCCAGGGGCCGGTTCAGGACTACGAAGACGTTCGCGCCAAGGTGAAGGCGCTTCCGGGCGTCGTCGAAGTGACGCCGGTGGTCGAGGGGCAGGCGCTGCTGACCTTGAACGGCTATGCTACTGGATTGGTCGTGAAAGGCCTGACGACCGAGGACTTCAAGGCGCAGCCGGCCTATGCGGGCCATATCGTCTCCGGCGCAGCCGGCGATTTCGCGGACGATCGGATCGCCATCGGGCTCGACCTGGCGGCGCGGCTCGGCCTCAAGGTCGGCGATTCGGTCACCTTGCTCAGCCCTAAGCTGACCAGCACGCCGTTCGGCAGCATGCCGCGCAAAGGCACCTTCACCATCGGCATCATCTTCAATCCCGGCCTGTCGCAATTCTCGAGCGGCCTGATGCTGATGCCGCTGGAGGCGGCTCAGGGATTTTTCCAAACCGGCGAAGGGGTGACCGAGGTCGGCGTCAATATCGGCGACCCGGAAAAAGACATCACCCGAGCCCATGTCGACATTTTCCAGGCGCTCGCGGGCCGCTACCGCGTGATCGACTGGACCCAGGAGAACCAGCTCTATCTCAACACGCTCGATACCGAGAAGAGCACGATGTTCCTGATCCTGACGATGATCATCCTGGTGGCGGCCTTCAACATCATCTCCAGCCTGATCATGCTGGTGAAAGACAAGAACGCCGATATCGCCATCCTGCGCACGATGGGGGCGACGCGTGGGATGGTCATGCGGATCTTCTTCATGGCCGGCGCCGCCATCGGTGCGTTGGGCTCGGCACTCGGGGTCGTGATCGCGGTACTGTTCGTCAAATATATCGAGGATGTGCGGCACCTGCTGGAGCGCATCACCGGGCGCGACGTGTTTCCGGCCGAGCTTTACCTGTTCTCCCAGATTCCGGCGAAGATCGACTGGTTTCAGGTCGCCTATATCGTCGTCATCGCGCTGGTTCTGAGCTTTGTCTTCAGCATCATTCCGGCCTGGCGGGCGTCGCGCGTCGATCCGGTCGAGGCGCTGCGTTATGAATGACGCCAATTCGACAGCGCTCCGCCTGTCGAAAATCGTGATGACCTTCGGCCAGGGCAGCGAACAGCTCAGCATCCTGCGCGGCGCCGATTGCGCGGTGCAGGCGGGCGAGTTGGTGGCGCTGGTCGGTCCGTCGGGCGCCGGCAAATCCACCCTCATGCAGCTCG
>CAZNNJ010000342.1:0-6396 GCA_964574305.1 uncultured Rhodospirillales bacterium
CCCGGGGTCCCGGTCTTGTCCTGTTTTTCCTCCGCTTTCGATTTTCCCAGGCGCGTTGCCGATCACAAATGGCCGAAGCGCGAGTTTCACCTCGCGGCTCGCCGTCAGCTCCGGCGTCTCGCCGAAGCGCTCGGCCTCGCGCCCGGTTCGTATGATATCCGCAACAACGCTGGCGGTATGGCTGTCTCCGGCGAAATCATCCTCCACAGTGACCGCGTTTACGTGCACGTGTCCCAGCCCGCCACCGGTCACGATACGGGGGTGATGTTCCGTACCTGCCAGGGCCGAAAGGACTATACCGGCGGCGCTAACAACTTCGCGTCGCTCGATCTCTTGAATCGGCCCGACGAACTCGCCGGCCGGATCAAGGCGGTGTGCCATGTTTGACACCGCACATCATGCCCGTTGGACGCTGACCGTTCCTCTCGAGCTGTGGCGTCGCCGCCTTTCCCGCCACATTGCCCGGACCGGTCGGGCCTGGGCTTATCTGGCTGGCCGGCTGACCGCAGCCGACGCCCAGCAGATCATCCGGGATTGCCATTGCCGCGCAGGTTGGCATCCCTTGATGGTTCTGACCGTTGACGATGTGCTTGCGCAGGCGCGCGCAAGCTTCGCGGATCATCCGGACCTCCCGTGGCTTGCCGCCGAGGCCTGCCTCCATGTCGAGCGCAGATGGTGCTCCCACGGAGATGAGCTCGAACAGGCTCAGACCTGGGCGGTCGAGCTCATGCAGCGTTATGCCCCGGACGACGGTATCGTGCTAGAACGCCGCGGCGCCGATGGCGGTGCGCCATGAGCGAGTACGCCGTGAAGATCGGCTTCTGGCTGCGCGCCTATGACGGGTTCTCGGTCGAGGCGGATTCCGATGCCGAGGCGATCGAAAAGGCCAAGGCGCGCGCCAAATCCGAAATGGAGGCGATCGCCCAGCCGGAACATGTTGGCTGGGAACGGCGTGAAGGCGTCATCGTCTATATCGATCGCATAACACCGGAGAGCCGGGTCTCGGTCGTCGAGGACGTCGCGTTCGACGACGACCGCGTTCACCGACAGTGAGCCGCTAACAGCGCGCCTTTCAGCCCGGCCTGGTGCCGGGCTTTCTTTTTGCCGGCATTCGCCTGCGGCGACAGGAACGAAACCGCCGGATGCTATCGGATATCAGTGATACAGCAGAACGCCTGTCCCCGGCAGGAGCTGATCGAACCAGTCGAAGTCTCGGATGTTTCGCGTGAGCAGATCGCAACCGGACTCCGCAGCCTGCAAGAACAGCAGCGCGTCGTTGAGTAGCGACAAGCTGTGGGATTGGCCGGTGAGCCGTGTGACGAGACCGGCGAGCATCCCGGCTTCGGCATAGGCGCGCGTCGATGGCGCCGTCAGCCGATGTGCTGGAATATCATCGAGCGTCTCACCGAGCCGCTTCAAGGCGATCGCTGTGCCCGGGACCGCCGGGTCGAGCGCGCCGAAGGGAAAGGTCAGCTCCGACACCGCCACGGTCGAATGATTGACGATGCGGGTTTGAAGAAGCTGATCGACCTCAATTGACGATCGGCCCTGGAGCACGTCGA
Source organism: uncultured Rhodospirillales bacterium (assembly GCA_964574305.1). Taxonomy (GTDB): domain Bacteria; phylum Pseudomonadota; class Alphaproteobacteria; order BOG-932; family Roseiterribacteraceae; genus BOG-932. The sequence continues at coordinate 1,563 of CAZNNJ010000342.1, forward strand.
TATAGACGCAGGTATCGAGCAGCAATTCTCGTCCTGCCGGCATATGTCCGGTGACAAAGGGAAGGTCGGAATCGTTGCGGCGGTTTAGACGAGGCGCACGCCGCTGTGGCTTGATCCGCCGGACCGATACCCGGCGGTCAAAGCTCAAGCGGGACCTCCTTCGGGATCGTTCCCTTGCGCGCGACGAGCTTCCGCCCGAAATCGTCCTCCAGCGCAACTTTGGCCAGTGCATATTCGACCAGGTCCGTTGTCGAGCTGATGCCGCTGCGTTCCTTCGCCTGGCGGAGAAGCCGGCTCGGCACGCGCGCGCCCAGGGCGCTGTTGTCGCCGCCGAGCAGTCCGGCCGCCTTGGCGGCTGACACCACGGCGTGCCGCCGTGCGGATCCCGCGTCGTTCGACTCAATCTTCATGGCTCACCTCCAGGTGTTTAACATATGGCCGGGAATGTTAAACGGCAAGCCTGTGCCGGAGCGTGAGGATACGCCGCCCAAAAGAGTGGGAATCCCAGCCTGGCGAAGCGCCAGGCTTTGTTCTGCCGCCATTCGCCGGCGCAGAGGAAGAGGATAGCCGGGGACGAGTTTGAGCCGGCGGGATTCGAGAGAGAGCGCCCGCGGCTCGCTCCCTCCCGCTCTCCCGAGGTCCTCCCATGACGAGCCTGTGCGTCGACGACTTTCATTCGGCTGAACCTTTCACCATCGACTTCTCCAGCGGCATCGCCGAAGCCGCGCGGCTTCTGCTGCCCGATCTGGAGCGCGGCATCCGGATCGATGCCGCCATTCTTCGGGCCGCGATGGAGACCGCCTTTGGCGGTTCCGATGCGGCCGGCGCCTGGGACTGGAAGGCTGCCTACGACGCCTGCGAGGCGGCGACAGTCCTGTTCCTGCGCAAGTTCGGCCCGGCGATCCGTGCCAAGGCGGGTTCGCCCGGCGCAATGCTGCCGATGCTGGAGCGGATCGAGAGGCTGCTCCCGACCCATACCCGGCGTTCCCAGGAGAGCCAGGCTTTCCAGCAGTTCTCGACGCCCGTCCCGCTCGGCCTCGCCGCTTGCGCGGCCGCGGCCATCACGCGCGCCGATCGGGTGCTGGAGCCGTCGGCCGGCACCGGCTTGCTCGCAGTTCTCGCCGAGCTCGCCGACGGCGCCCTCATCCTCAACGAACTCGCCGATGAGCGGGCATCGCTGCTCTCTCTCCTTTTCCCGGCAATATCCGTCACCCGCTTCGACGGGGCTCAGATCGACGATCATCTCGATATTAGCATCACGCCGAGCGTGGTCCTGATGAACCCGCCATTTTCCTCCATGGCTAATGTGGATCGGCGGATGCCCGACGCAGCGCTCCGCCATGTCGCCTCGGCGCTGGCCCGCCTCGCCGATGGCGGTCGGCTGGTCACGATCGTCGGTGCGAGCTTCTCGCCCGACAGTCCAGCCTGGGCGCCGGCCTTCACGCGATTGCAGGAGCGCGGGCGCATCGTGTTCTCCGCGACAATCGGCGGCGCGGTCTATGCCAAGCACGGCACGACTATCGATACCCGCCTACTCGTGATCGACAAGCAGTCTGCCGACGACCCGACCAGCTTTCCAGCATCGGCTGGCGTGGCGCCGGATGCGGCGACGCTGCTCCGTTGGGTCACGGAGCAGGTTCCGCCGCGCCTGACATTGGCGGCGCCCGTCGTTTCCATCGTCGCCCGTACCGGCCTGACGCGCCCGGTCCGCGCAGCCGCCCGACCGCTGCCTTCCACGTCGGTGCTTCCTGAGCCCGAAGGCATCGAACTGGCCTATGAGGCGGTTGAGTGGGCGCCGCCCGAGGATGCGCGCCTCACGAATGCCCTCTACGAGACTTACGGATTGCAGTCGATCCGTATTTCCGGATCTCAGGCCCATCCGACCAAGCTGGTGCAGTCGGCGGCGATGGCCTCGGTCGCGCCGCCTAAGCCGTCTTATCGTCCGCATCTTCCAGCCGTCGTCGTGACGGAAGGCTTCCTGTCGGACGCTCAGCTGGAAAGCGTCATCTATGCCGGCGAGGCGCATTCCGATTTCCTGGCCGGCGCCTGGATGGTCGACGAGACCTTCGACGTCCTCTCGGCTGCTTCGGAGGATGCGGCGAACGCCGTCCGCTTCCGCCGCGGCTGGTTCCTCGGCGACGGTACGGGCGCAGGGAAGGGACGACAGGTTGCCGGCATCCTGCTCGACAACTGGCTGAAGGGCCGCCGGCGCGCCGTCTGGATCAGCAAGTCCGACAAGCTTTTGGAGGACGCCCAGCGCGACTGGTCGGCGCTCGGCATGGAGCGGCTGCTGGTCACGCCGCTCGCCCGCTTCCGCCAGGGCACGGCGATCAGGCTCGAGCAAGGCGTCCTATTTACCACCTATGCTACGCTTCGCTCCGACGACCGCGGCGAGAAGCTTTCGCGCGTCCGTCAGATCGTGGAATGGTTGGGGCCGGAATTCGATGGCGTCATTATCTTCGACGAGGCCCATGCGATGGCGAACGCCGCCGGCGGCAAGGGCGAGCGCGGCGACCAGGCCGCGTCCCAGCAGGGCCGTGCCGGTCTCCGCCTGCAGCACGCGCTGCCGAACGCCCGCATCGTCTATGTCTCGGCCACCGGCGCCACCACGGTTCATAATCTTGCCTATGCCCAGCGGCTCGGTCTTTGGGGCGGCGAAGATTTTCCGTTCGCGACCCGGGCCGAATTCGTGGAGGCGATCGAAGCCGGTAGCGTCGCCGCCATGGAGGTATTGGCCCGCGACCTGAAGGCGCTCGGGCTCTACGCTGCCCGGTCGCTTTCCTATGAGGGCGTCGAATACGAGCTGGTCGAGCACGAGCTCACGCCGGAGCAGATCCGCATCTATGACGCCTATGCCGGCGCGTTCGCCATCATCCACAACAATCTGGATGCCGCGATGAAGGCGGCGAATATCACCGGCGAGGAGGGCACGCTCAACGGGCAGGCAAAATCCGCCGCCCGCTCGGCCTTTGAATCGGCCAAGCAGCGTTTCTTCAATCACCTGATTACGGCGATGAAAACGCCCTCGCTGATCGCATCGATCGATCGCGATCTCGCCGAGGGTCATGCCGCCGTCATTCAGATCGTCTCGACCGGCGAAGCCTTGATGGAGCGCCGGCTCGCCGAGATTCCGACCGAGGAGTGGAACGACATTCAGGTCGACATCACACCGCGCGAGTATCTGCTCGATTATCTGGCCCATTCCTTCCCGGTCCAGCTCTACGAGCCGTTCACGGACAGCGAGGGTAATTTGTGCTCGCGACCGGTCTGGCGCGACGGCCAGCCGGTCGAAAGCCGCGAGGCTGTCGCGCGCCGCGACGCCCTGATCGAACGGCTTGCTTCGCTGTCGCCGGTGCCGGGCGCGCTCGACCAGGTCGTGCAGCGCTTTGGCGCCGACATCGTGGCCGAGGTCACCGGCCGGTCCCGGCGCGTCGTCCGCGTGGCCGACCGGCTGCGGGTCGAGAACCGGGCTGGTTCGGCCAATCTCTCGGAAACGCAGGCCTTCATGGATGACGAGAAGCGTATCCTCGTCTTTTCCGATGCCGGCGGCACAGGCCGCTCCTATCACGCCGAGCTTTCGGCCAGGAACCGGCGGCTGCGCGTCCACTATCTTCTGGAGCCAGGCTGGAAGGCCGACGCCGCGATCCAGGGGCTCGGGCGCACGAACCGGACCAACCAGCTGCAGCCGCCGCTGTTCCGGCCGGTGGCCACCAACGTCAAGGCCGAGAAGCGGTTCCTTTCGACCATCGCGCGCCGGCTCGACACGCTGGGCGCGATCACGCGGGGCCAGCGCCAGACAGGCGGGCAGGGACTGTTCCGGCCGGAGGATAATCTGGAGAGCCAATATGCGCGCGATGCCCTGCGGCGGCTCTATCTCCTGATCGTCGCCGGCAAGATCGACGGTTGTACCTTGCAGGCGTTCGAGGAGAACACGGGGCTCAAGCTGATGGACGCGAACGGCGTCAAGGACGATCTCCCGCCGATCACGACGTTTCTGAATCGGTTGCTGGCGCTGACGATCGATCTGCAGAACATCCTGTTCGCCGCTTTTGAGCAGCTGCTCACGGCGCGGATCGAGGGCGCCATTGCTTCCGGCACGTACGATGTCGGGCTTGAGACATTGGCCGCCGAAAGCTTTGTCGTTCTCGACCGCCAGACGATCCATACGCATTCCACGACCGGCGCGGAGACTTGCCTGCTGACGATCAAGCAGCGGGAGCGGAACCGGCCGATGAGGGTCGAAGAGGCATTGAATCATCTCCAGGACTCGCGGGCGGTCCTGCTCGTGAACGAGCGATCGGGCCGCGCCGCGGTGCAGGTGCCGACCGTCAGCGTCATTCTCGACGACGGCGAGATCGAGCGTCGGGTGCGGCTGCTCCGGCCGATGGAGGCGCCGAACGTGCCGCTGAAAACCATGACCGAAAGTCACTGGATCGAAGTTGATCGTGATGCCTTCGTCGCCGCTTGGGCTGCGGAGGTCGACGCTGTGCCGGAGTTTACCGACAGCACCATCCACATCGTCGCCGGGCTGCTGCTGCCGATCTGGAAGCGGCTGCCGAATGACTCCAGCCGCGTCTATCGGCTTCAGACCGATAACGGCGAGCGGATCATCGGCCGCAAGGTTCCGCCGGCCTGGGTTGCCGGCGCGGTTGCGATGGGATCGAGCCCGATCACGGCTGCGGACGCCCATGCCGCTTTGCTTGAAGGACGGACCATACTCGATCTGGCCGAAGGGCTTCAGCTGCGCCGCGCCCGCGTCATGGGCGCGAACCGGATCGAGCTGTCGGGTTTCAGCGATATGATGCGCGAACGGCTCAGGGCTTACGGGCTGTTC
>CAZNNJ010000343.1:0-6393 GCA_964574305.1 uncultured Rhodospirillales bacterium
GAGGGGCTGGTCGCCCACGATGACCTCTTCATGGCGCTGGCTACCGACCGGCGCCTGCTCGATCCGCTTACCGACATCCTGGGTCCGGACATCAAGCTCTTCCGCGATGCGCTGATGATGAAGCCGGCACGGCACGGCTCCGCCAAGCCGTACCACCAGGATTCCGCCTACTGGGCCATCGACCCGCCGGATCTCTGCTCGGCCTGGATCGCACTGGATGACGCCACTCTGGAGAACGGCTGTATGCGCGTGCTTCCCGGATCGCACCGGCGGGGCCTGGTGGAGCACATGCACCTGACCGATTTCCAGGTGGAGGAGGAAAAGCTGGACCTCTCCCGCGAGGCGGCGGTGCCCCTGGAAGCCGGCGGGGTGCTGCTTCACCGGCTTGCCCGGGGCGGCCTCCATCGCCGCCCACAGGTCGGCGGTGGTGCTGTTGGAATAGGCGTGGGCTGCCATGTAGCGGCGCATGCCGTCGCGGAACGGGTCCTCGCCCAGATAGGTCTCGATCATCCTGAGAAAGGCCTGGCCTTTCAGATAGGTGATGTTGTCGAAGGCGCTGTCGGCCTCGCTCTCGTCCTTGATCGGCTGCTGGATCGCATGGGTGGTGCGGCGCGAATCCGCGTCCATCGCATCGTCGGTCTCGGCGTGGGCGCGCAGCCACACCTTCCATTCCGGATTGAAATGGTCCGCGGCCTTGCTGTTCATCCACGAGGCGAAGCCCTCGTTCAGCCAGATGTCGTCCCACCAGGCCATGGTGACGAGGTCGCCCGACCATTGATGCGCCATCTCATGGGCGACGACGCTGAAGATCGCCTGCTTGGTGCCCTCGGACGAGCTCTTGGGGTCGAACAGCAGGTCGTTGTCGATATAGGTGATGCCGCCCCAGTTCTCCATGGCGCCGGCGGCGAAGTTGCCGGGAATGGCGATCAGGTCCAGTTTCGGCAGCGGGTATTTCACCCCGAAATAGTCGTTGTAATAGGGGAGGATCTTCACGGCGGCATCGAGCGCGTAGCGGCCTTGCTCAACCTTCCCGGCGATGGTCTCGACGCCGATATCGGTCGCCGCTGCTTGGGCATTGATCCGGTCGAGCTCGCCCGCCACCAGCACGACGAGATAGCTCGACATCTTGGGCGTGGTGTCGAACGTCACCTTCTTGGCGGCGCCGACCGGCGCCTCGTTCGCCGCCGGAGTGTTGGAGATGGCGCGGAAGCTCCGAGGCACCGTCACCGACAGCGTATAGGTCGCCTTGAAGGCCGGCTCGTCCCAGCCTGGGAACATGCGCCGCGCGTCGGTCGCCTCGAACTGGGTCACCAGCATGCGCTTGTGGGCACCGGCGACGTCATAGTCGTTGTAATAGAGGCCGGCCGGCTGGGCGGTGATCGGACCGGAATAGGCGACGGTGAGCGTGTGCGTGCCGGCGGCGAGCGGATGCGGGAACTTGAAGGTCGCGGTCTGCGCCTTCTCGTCCAGCGTGACGGTCGCCTTGGCCCCGTCCTCGCCCTTCAGCGCTACCGACGCGATGGCCAGGTCATGCTGGTTCAGCGTGATCGCATCGGTGGGCTTGGCCACGGCGATGTCGATCTCTTCCGCACCGGTGAAGGTCAGCTTGTCGAGATCGGGAACCAGGTCCAGCCGGTAGGCCGAGGGGACGACGGTCTTGGGCAGCTTGCCCGGCGTCGCCATGAAATCGAACGGCTTTTCGGCATGGGCCGAGGCGGCGGTCAAAAACGTCGCCGCCAACACGGCGGCGCGAAAACCGCCGCCGGAAGTTCCAAATCGCAAAATCGTGTCTCCGCATGACGCCGCATGTCGCGGCCGCTGGCGCGTTATACGCCCAGAACATAACAGTCATGCAAGTGGGATTTTCTGCATGGCAGGCGATGAAGATTTTAACGCAGAGGGCGCAGAGGATCGCTGAGCACGTAGAGGTCAACAGCGCCTTGCCCTCAGCGCCCTCCGCGGTCCTCCGCGTTCTCTGCGTTAAAATCTTATCCTCTCAGCGCTGCTGGTGGATTACGCTGACACTCATCCACCCTACATCTTGCCGCCTTACATCTGTTCCGCCATGACGGGCGCATGTCTCGCCCGAACGACCCGCTTCCCATCGACGAGGCCCTGCCGCGCCTGACCGAGGCGCTCGCCGCCGGCCCGATGGCGGTGTTGGTGGCGCCGCCCGGCGCGGGCAAGACCACGCGGGTGCCGCTGGCGCTGCTGAAGGCGCCTTGGCGCGGCGACGGCAAGATCATCCTGCTGGAGCCCCGCCGCCTCGCCGCTCGCGCCGCCGCCCGGCGGATGGCGGCCGCGCTGGGCGAGGAGGTCGGCGAGACTGTCGGCTATCGCGTGCGGCTCGATTCCAAGGTCTCGAGAAAGACCCGGATCGAGGTGGTGACCGAGGGCGTGTTCACCCGCACCATCCTGGCCGATCCCGAGCGGACCGGCATCGCCGCGGTGCTGTTCGACGAATTCCACGAGCGCAGCCTGGACGGCGACCTCGGCCTTGCCCTGGCGCTCGACGCTTCGGCGCTGCGCGACGATCTCAGGCTCCTGGTCATGTCGGCGACCATCGACGGGGCGCGGGTCGCGCGGCTGCTGCAGGACGCGCCGGTGGTCGAAAGCGAGGGCAGGGCCTTCCCGGTCGAGACGCGGTATGTCGAGCGCGATCCGGCCCAGCGGCTGGAGGACCAGGTCGCCTCCGCAGTGCTGGCCGCCTTGCGTGCCGACGCTGGCTCTACGCTCGTCTTCCTGCCCGGCCAGGCGGAAATCTCACGGACCGCCGAGCGGCTGGCCGGCCGTCTGCCGGCCGATACCGATCTGGTGCCGCTCTACGGCCAGCTGTCCCCCGCCGAGCAGGATCGGGCGGTGCAGCCGGCGCCGGCTGGGCGGCGAAAGATCGTGCTCGCCACCTCCATCGCCGAAACCTCGCTGACCATCGAGGGGGTGCGGATCGTCGTCGATTCCGGCTATCGCCGCGTCCCGGCCTATGAGCCTGCGACCGGCCTTACCCGTCTGGAAACCGTCCGCGTCTCGCGCGCCGGCGCCGACCAGCGCCGTGGCCGCGCCGGCCGCACCGAGCCGGGCATCTGCTACCGGCTGTGGAACGAGGGCCAGACATCGGCCCTGGCCGCGTTCGACACGCCGGAAATCCTCGAATCCGACCTCTCCGGCCTGGCGCTCGATCTCGCCAGCTGGGGCGTCGCCGATCCCGGTCGCCTTTCCTTCCTCGACCCGCCACCCAAGCCTGCCTGGGGCGAGGCCGTGGCGCTGCTCAAGGAGTTGGAGGCCCTGACCGAGGACGGGCGGATCACGGCGGAGGGCGAGGCCCTGGCCCGGCTGCCGCTCCATCCGCGCCTCGCTCATATGGCCCACCGCGCGGCGGAGGAGGGCGATGCGATGACCGCCGCCCTGCTCGCCGTGCTGGTGACCGAACGCGGCCTCGGCGGCATGAGCGTCGATCTCGCCCACCGCCTGTCTGCCTTTCGCTCGGATCGATCGAAACGCGCCGAGGAGGCGCGCGGCCTCGCTGGCCGCTGGGCCAGTGCCGCTGGGGCCAAGGACCGCTCGATCTCCGGCGAGGCTGGCCGCCACCTCGCCCGCGCCTATCCTGACCGGGTGGCCCAGCAGGCCGGCGGGCAGGGCCGCTATCGCCTCGCCAACGGGCGTGGCGCCAGCCTGGAGACCCACGATCCGCTCGCCGCGTCGCCCTTCCTCGTGGTGACCGATATCACCGGCAGCGCCGGCAACGGCCGCATCCGCGCGGCAGCCGCGATCGACCTCGAGACGATCGAGGAGCTGTTCGCCGGCCGGATCGCCACCGAGACCACGCTTGCCTGGGATGCGGGCTCGCGCAGCGTTCGCGCCCGGCGGGTACGGCGGCTGGAGGCGCTGAAGCTCGACGACGACCCTGTCGCCATCGATGGCCTTGAGAAAGCCGCCGCGCTGCTGGCGGCTCATGTGAATGTCGCCGACTTGCCTTGGTCGCGGGAACAGAAGGCGTTGCGCGCCCGCGCCACCTTCCTGGCGGGCGCGCTCGGCGACCCGTGGCCCGATCTGTCCGATATTGCGCTGTCGGCGAACCGGGACTGGCTCGTCCCCTTCATCGCGGGCCGCACCGCCCTGTCGGCGATCACCGCCGAGGACCTGTCGGCGGCGCTGGACGTGGCTCTACCCTGGAGCCGGCGCGCCGAGATCGACCGGCTGCTGCCGTCGCATTTCGATGCCCCGTCAGGCTCCAGCGCACCCATCGATTACGAGGCGGAGAACGGGCCGGCGCTGGAAATCCGGGTCCAGGAACTGTTCGGCCTCGACCGCCATCCGGCCGTCGGCGGCGGCAGGATCCCGCTGCTGCTCGTCCTGCTTTCCCCCGCCCACCGCCCGATCCAGATCACCCGCGACCTGCCGGCCTTCTGGCGCGGCTCCTGGAAGGAGGTCGCCAAGGACCTCAAAGGCCGATACCCCCGCCACTCCTGGCCCGACGACCCCATCGCCGCCCAGGCGACGAACCTCGCGAAGCCAAGGCGGACGTGAGGTTACCGTTGGACAGGTATAGGGCCGCGAAACCTGTCGGAAGAATCAGCCACAGATTGCACAGATTGACGCAGATTTTTTGATCGTTATTCCCGCGAAGGCGGGAATCCATTCCGGGCCTACGGCGCCCCGGCCTTCGTATCGCACGCATCCGGCACCACGGCGTCGTACCTGACCTCGCCCTTGGCATATTGAGCCAGCAGCGCGATGATCTTCTGATAGGCCGGCGTGTCCTTCTCGGTACGGCAATTCTTGCGTTTCGGGTCGAGGCTTTCCGGCAGCTTGTCGTGCTCGGCGAGATATTGTTTCACCCGGTCGGCGCCCTCGGCGTCGGTGGCCGCGGCCCATTGGGGGAAGCTTGCCTTGGCCTCCGGCGCGAAGGGGCAATGCTCGACCTTCTCGGCCAGCGCCTTGCGGTAGAGCGCGCCGCTGGCGGCGTCGCCGCACAGGTCGAAGCCGAAATAGGATGCTTCATAGGCTTTGCGGAAGGCATCGGCGTCGGGCAGTGGGGCGGGTTTATCCGCTAGGACGCTTCCGGCGAGCAGGCACAAGACGGCTGTGACCCAGGCGAAACGACGCTGCATTCTTTTCTTATCTCCGGTGGCAAGCCCGCGCGGGCACCACACATAGAAACCGTAAGACCCAGGATGCGGGAGTAAATGGGGCATGAGCAGGGCGCAATGGGGTGCCATCTTCGACGACGGCCCGTCGCTGGACGATTTCACCGAAATCGCCGAGGCGGCGCTGGCCGAGATTCCGGCCGAATTCAGGCGCCATATCGAAGGTGTCGGACTGCGTATAGAGGATTGGCCCGACCGCGGGACGCTGCGCCGGATGCGCATCCGGCATCCGCTTGGACTGCTCGGCCTCTATAGCGGCCTGCCGCTCGGCCATAAGCAGGCCGGGGCGGTGGTCCAGCATGTCGATATGATCTTCCTGTATCGCGAGCCGATCCTGGCCCATTGGCGGGCGCGGGGCGGCCGGCTCAAGGACATCGTCAAGCACGTGCTGGTCCATGAGATCGGCCATCATTTCGGCTTGTCCGACGCCGACATGGAGCGGATCGAACGCGAGGTGGAGTAGGATTTCGTGTAGGATGCGCAAAAGTACCTTGAGGGAAATATGCGCATTCTGATAACCGGCGCGGCCGGCATGATCGGCCGCAAGCTGGTGGAGCGGCTGGCGCGGGACGGACATCTGGGCGGCAACGAAATCTCGGCGCTGACCCTGACGGATATCATCGCCCCCGCTGGGCCACACGGCCTTCCGGCAACAATCGACACATCCGATATCGCCACGCCCGGTGAGGCGGCCAGGCTGGTGGCCGACCGGCCCGATGTCATCTTCCACACCGCCGGTATCGTCTCGGGCGAGGCGGAGAGCGATTTCGACAAGGGCTATCGGGTCAATCTCGACGGCTCGCGGCTGCTGCTGGAGGCGATCCGGCAGATGCCGTCCTATCGGCCCCGTTTCGTCTTCACCTCCTCGATCGCCGCTTTCGGCGCGCCTTACCCGGCGGCGATCGACGATGAGTTCATCACCGCGCCGCTCACCAGCTATGGCACGCAGAAGGCGATGGTCGAACTGCTGCTGGCCGACTATACGCGCCGCGGCTTCATCGAAGGGGTCGGCATCCGCCTGCCCACCATCTGCATCCGCCCGGGCAAGCCCAACAAGGCGGCGTCGGGCTTCTTCTCCAATATATTGCGCGAGCCGCTGGTGGGGCAGGAGGCCGTGCTGCCCGTGGATGGCTCGGTGCGCGCCTGGCATGCCAGCCCGCGCGCGGCCATCGGCTTCCTGATCCATGCCGCGACGATGGCCACGGCATTGCTGGGCGCCCGGCCCCACCCCCACATCCCCGGCCTGTCC
>CAZNNJ010000344.1:0-6386 GCA_964574305.1 uncultured Rhodospirillales bacterium
TCTCCCTCCAGAGGAGCCACACCCATCGCCGACTCGGTGCGGGTGACATCGTGCCCGGCGCGCAGACGTCTGTGGTACAGATTGTCCGGTTCTGTATGGTTGATGGATGGGCAGGTTACGGTTCTTGCGGTTGCGCGTCTGCTAGGCGGCCGCTTTTGTCCGGCGAGAACTGATCGGCGTTGAGCGTCCGGTGCCGGAACGCCCGTGCCAACGCCCTGCCGCGGGACAACGCGGGCCTGGCGCAGCCCCGGCCGCCCGGCGGGAAGCAGCTCGGCCACCACCAGCTGGCCGGGCTCAGCGCCGCCTTCGTTGGCGGGCAGGACGGTGAGATCGGTGCGGTTGCGCTTGTCGGTCGAGCGCACCTTGGCCTGGGAGCCGGAGCGCTCGAAGATGCCGAGGATGCGGGCGGTCGAGCCCTCCAGCTTGCGGATCGGCCGTGCCTCGTAATAGTCGGGCGACAGTCGCTTCAGCTGCGCCAGCGCCCGATTGCCGATGCCGAGCTCGGCGGCGCCGCGCTGGTTGGTCCGCATCAGGATGCGCGGCGGGTCGCCGCCCTCGCGCCAGTCGAGCGGGCGGCACAGCAGGTCGCCGTCATCGTCCAGGCCGAAGATTTCGATGATCGCGACCTCGGCGAGGGCTTTCGGCGGGGCCACCCTGCGACCGCGGCCCTTGTCGACCGCGCCGGAGCGCGACAGCTCGGCCAGCAGCGCTTTCAGCGCCGGGCGTTGATCGCCGGTGATCTGGAAGGCGCGGGCAATCTCGCGCTTGCCGACGGGCACGGTGCTCTCACGGATGAATTCGAGCACCTGCTCGCGGGTCGGGAAAGGCGGCGGCGTCTTCTTCTTGCCGGTCAAGCGCTCGCCGATTTCCGCTTGGGCGCGGCCTTTGCCGTCTTGGCCGGTTTCGCCGCGGCCGTCTTCTTGGCGAAGCGGCCGCCCTTCTTGGACGGGCCGGCGGCGGCTTTGGCGGCCAGCAGCGCCACCGCCTCGTCGAGCGTCAGGTCGTCGGGCGACTGTTTCCTGGACAGCGAGGCCATGAGTTGGCCGTGCTTCACATAGGGGCCGAAGCGGCCCTTGTTGAGCGTCACCGGTTTCTTGTCGGCCGGATGCTCGCCGATGGTGCGGATGATGCCGCGCACGCCGCCGGCGCCGCCGTCATCGGCCAACAGGTCGACCGCGCGGTTGAGGCCGATGGTCAGCACATCCTCGTCGGCGCCGAGGTTCTTGTAGCGCTCGCCGATCTTGAGATACGGTCCGAAGCGGCCGATGCCGGCGGTGATCATCTCGCCCTTTTCCGGATGCATTCCGACATCGCGCGGCAGCGACAGCAGGCGGATCGCGGTCTGGAGGTCGACATCCGCCGGCTGCATGCCCTTGGGCAGCGACACGCGCTTGGGTTTTTCCTTCACTACCTTGGGCTTCTTGGCCTTGCCCTTGGCCTTCGGCGCCTCGGGCTCCGGTTCGGGTTCCGGGGCAGGGGCGGCGGTCGCGGCTGGGCCAAGCTGGAGGTACGTCCCATATGGACCGGTGCGCAGCGTGATCGGCAGGCCGGTCACCGGATCGGTGCCCAAGAGCTGCGGTCCGCCGTTGGTGTCGCCCTCGGGCTTGGCCTGCTCGCCGTTGGCGACGATCAGTGGCCGCGTGTACTGGCAGGCCGGGTAGTTCGAGCAGCCGATGAAGGCGCCGAACTTGCCCAGCTTCAGCGACAGGCGTCCATCCTTGCAGGCCGGGCAGGCGCGCGGATCGTGGCCGTCTCCGGTATCCTCGAACAGGTGCGGCGCCAGATCCTGGTCCAGCGCCGTGATCACCTCGGCGAATTTCAGATTCTTGGTCTGGTCGACATTGTCGACGAAGGCGTTCCAGAAGTCTCGCAGCAGCTTCTTCCAGTCCAGCTTGCCGTCCGACACCAGGTCCAGCTTCTCCTCCAGGTCGGCGGTGAAGTTGTACTCCACATAGCGGCGGAAGAAGTTGGTCAGGAACGACGTGACCAGCCGGCCGCGATCCTCCGGCACGAAGCGACGCTGCTCCAGCTTCACATAGTCGCGATCCTGCAGCACCTGCATGATCGACGCATAGGTCGAGGGCCGGCCGATGCCGAGTTCCTCCAGCTTCTTGACCAGGCTGGCCTCGGTATAGCGGGGCGGCGGCTGGGTGAAATGCTGGTCGGGCTTCACCGACCGGCGCTCCAGCGCGTCGCGCTCGGCCAGCGGTGGCAGACGGCGGCTCTCCGATTCTTCGTCGTCGGGAATGTCGTCACGGTCTTCCTGATAGACTTTCAGGAAGCCATCGAAAACCTGGATTTGGCCTGTAGCTCTGAGGGTTATGGCCTTATCCTGAGACGGGATATCGACCGTTACCTGGTCGAACACGGCACTTTCCATCTGCGAAGCGACGGTGCGCTTCCAGATCAGCTCGTAAAGCCGCTGCTGATCCCGGTCCAAGTGCCTGGAAATGCTATCCGGGCGGCGGAACAGGTCGGTCGGGCGGATCGCCTCGTGCGCCTCCTGCGCGTTCTTGGCGGCGCTGCGATAAACGCGCGGGTTCGCCGGCAGGTATTTGTCGCCATAGCCGGAGGCGATCAGCGCCCGCGTCTGCTGCGTCGCCTCATGGCCGAGCTGCACGCCGTCAGTTCGCATATAGGTAATCAAACCAACGGTTTCGCCGCCGATATCGATACCTTCATAGAGCTGCTGCGCGGTGCGCATCGTCTTGGTTGCACTGAAGCCCAGCTTGCGTGAGGCCTCCATCTGCAGGGTCGAGGTGATGAAGGGCGGGGCAGGGTTGCGCTTGACCTGCTTGCGCTCGACCGAGCCGACGGTAAAGGTCGACGCCTCGATCCGGGCCACGGCGGCCTTGGCCGCGGCCTCGTTGGGCAGAGCAAACTTGCCCAGCGTCTTGCCGTCCAGCGCATGCAGGCGGGCCGGGAAGATCTGGCCGCTGGCGGTCGCCATCAGCGCGGCGATGGTCCAGTATTCCTCAGGCTTGAAGACCTGGATCTCGGCCTCGCGCTCGCAGATCAGGCGCAGCGCCACCGACTGGACGCGGCCGGCCGAACGTGAGCCCGGCAGCTTGCGCCACAGCACCGGCGACAGGGTGAAGCCGACCAGATAGTCCAGCGCCCGGCGGGCGAGATAGGCCTCGACCAGCTCGCGGTTGATCTCACGCGGGTGGGCAAACGCCTCCTGGATGGCGTTCTTGGTGATTTCGTTGAAGGTGACGCGGCTGACATCGCGGCCGCCCAGCAGCTTGCGGTCGCGCAGCAGTTCCAGCACATGCCAGGAGATGGCCTCGCCCTCGCGGTCCGGGTCGGTGGCGAGGATGACATGGTCGGCGCTCTTGAGCGCCTTGGCGATGGCGTCGAGCGGCCTGGCCGAGCGGTCGCCGATTTCCCACTCCATCGCGAAATCCTGGTCGGGTTTGACCGACCCGTCCTTGGACGGCAGATCGCGCACGTGGCCGTAACTGGCCACGACGGTGTAATCGTCTCCGAGATATTTGTTGATCGTCTTGGCCTTTGCCGGCGATTCGACGATGACGACGTTGTGGGGAATGACCGGGTCCTATCTATTCAACGGCTTGCTGACAGTTTCTTGTTTATGGGACGAGGCTCACGCGTTGCCCCGCCTGCCGTTCTAACCGTCCAGCCAGTTCAAGTTCCAGCAGAATAGTCAGCACGACCGGCAAGGACACTTGGCAGTCCCGCACCAATTCGTCAACCGCAACAGGTACGGGGCTGAGCGCTTCAAGGATCACCTTCCGCGCGTCTTCGATCTCCGGCTCGCCGGCCGGCTCGGGCAGCGGGAGGGGCGGCTGCGGGCTTTGACGCCGGGATATGGGGGCTGCTGCCAGCACCCGCAAGACGTCGTCGGCGGTCTCGGTCAGGGTGGCGCCATCGCGGATCAGCCCGTTCGTGCCCTGGGCGCGCGGGTCGAGCGGCGAGCCTGGAACGGCAAAAACCTCGCGGCCCTGCTCCAGCGCCATGCGCGCGGTGATCAGCGATCCGGAGTTTTTCGCCGCCTCGACCAGCACCACGCCGGGCACCAATCCCGAGATAATGCGATTGCGGCGCGGGAAGTGCCGCGCCATCGGCTCGGTGCCCAGCGGCGCCTCGGTGACGATGCTGTGTTCTTCGAAGATACGGGCCTGGAGGTCCCGGTTCTCGGGCGGATAGACGATATCGATGCCGCCGGCGACGACCGCGATGGTGCCGTGCCCCAGCGCCGCCTTGTGCGCCTCGGTATCGATGCCGCGCGCCAGGCCCGAGACAACGACGAACCCGGCCTCGCCCAGGTCGGCGGCCAGTCTGGCGGCGATCTTCCTGCCGTTCATCGAGGCGTTGCGGGCACCGACGATGGCGACGGTCGGCCGTTCGAACAATTCAAGATTGCGGCCGGCGGCGATCACCGGCGGGGCATCCTCGATGGCGGCCAGCGCTTCGGGATAGTCCGGCTCGCAGGCGGCGATGTAACGGGCGCCGAGGCGCTGGGCACGCTCGACCTCGCGTTTGATCTCGCCCGCCTGCGGGACGGCGGTGGGTCTCGCGCGGCCTGCCCGCGCCGCCAGTCCGGGCAGTTGCTCCAGCGCCGCGCCGGCGCTGCCGAAGCGGGCGATAAGGGCGAAGAAGGTGATGGGGCCGACTTGCGCGGTGCGGCTGAGGCGCAGCCAGTCCACCCGCTCCTCATCGGTCAGCACGTGCCGGGGAAGGGCGATCATGCCGATTTGCGGCCCAGCGAGATGCGCGGTTCGGTGCCGTTCAGCAGCCGGCCGATGTTGGCGGCGTGCTTGTACCAGACCAGGGCGGCGATCAGCAGGGCGACGATCGCCAAAGTCGGAGTATAGATCAGCAGCGCCGCGACCGGAGTCGTCGCCAGGGCGGTCAGCGCCGCCGCCGAAGAGATGCGGAAGATCAGCGCCACCAGCAGCCAGACCGCGCAGGCGATCAGCCCGACCGGCCACGAGAGCGCGAGCAGGGTTCCCAATGTCGTGGCGACGCCCTTGCCGCCCTTGAAGCCCAGCCACACCGGATAGAGATGGCCCAGCACCGCGCCGACGGCCGCGGCCAGCGCCGGATTCTCGCCGAACCTTGCGGCCAGCAGTACGGCGACAGCGCCCTTGCCGGAATCGAGCAGTAGGACAGCCAGAGCCAGCGCCTTGTTGCCGGTGCGCAGCACATTGGTCGCGCCGATATTGCCCGAGCCGATCTTGCGGATATCGCCGAGCCCGGCAAGGCGCGTCAGGACGAGGCCGAACGGGATGGAGCCGAGGAGATAGCTGCCGATCAGCGCGAGGAGGATTGCGGTGGTCATGCCGCCACCTTTCCAAGCGCCTCCCCCCTTGAGGGGGAGGTCGGCAGCGCGTAGCGCTGACGGGTGGGGGGTAGTGTCGCCGCCATCGCGTTGTTTCCGGCAGAGCACGCCACGGAGACACTACCCCCCACCCGGACCTGCGGTCCGACCTCCCCCTCAAGGGGGGAGGCGGAGCTGGGATGAGCCGCCGTGAGGATCACCAGCCCCCCGTCTCCAGCCACTTCTCGACCTGGTGCAGCCGGTCGCAACCCCAGAAAGGCTCATCGTCAACGACGATGTAGGGCGAGCCGAAGACGCCCCGGGCGATGGCGGCGTCGCTCTCGATGCGGGTGCGGTCCTTGACCTGCTGGCTTTCGATCCCGGCCAGCAGCGCGGCGCTGTCGATGCCGATCTCGGCCGCGGCAGAGGCGACGGCCTGGGCCGAGGCGATGTCGTTGCCTCTGAAGGCCTTGTTGTAGAGATGCTGGGCCAGGTCATGCGCCAGCTTGGGATTTTGGCTTTCCGCCCACCAGAAGGACCGCACCGCATGGATGCTGGAGAAGGGGAAGTTGTCCGGCATCTTGAAGTCGACGCCCAGCAGCCTGGCGAAGCGGGCAAAATCGCGTGCGACATAGTCGCTCTTCATTGGGATGCTGACCAGCGGCTGGCCGCCGGTCAGCTTGAACACCGCGCCCAGCAGGATCGGCTTCCACACCACTTCGCGCCCATGCTTCGCGCCGATCTCGTCGATCTTGCGGCTTGCGAGATAGCCGTAAGGCGAGGAGAAATCGAAAAAGAATTCAATTGGTTGCGGCATGGTCTTCGCTCAGGTCCCGTCTCAGCTTTTGTGGACGATGCGGCCGTCCACCACCGTCATCGCCACCGCGCCGCCGACTGGGCGTGTGTCGAAGGGGGAGTTCTTCGATTTCGACTTGAACGACGCGGCATCGATCACCCAGGGCCGGTCGAGATCGAAGATCGCGAGGTCAGCCGGGCCGCCGATCCTGAGCTGCCCCAGAGGCAGGCCGAGGATCGTCGCCGGCGCCAGCGTCAGCCGGTCGAGCAGGTCGAGCAGGCCGATATGGCCCTTGTGATAGAGCTC
>CAZNNJ010000345.1:0-498 GCA_964574305.1 uncultured Rhodospirillales bacterium
GGCTTCACCGCCACGCGGTCATTGGGACCCAGCGCATGGAAATAGAGCGCCGCCATGATCGCGGTCATCGAGGCGCAGGAGGCTTGGTGGCCACCGACCTTCAGCCCGTCACGGCTTTCACGGATATGGTTGGCATTGTGGATCGTCCAGGCCGACAGCCAGCGCAGGCGCGCGTCGAGCATCTCCAGGGCGGTCACGGTATCGGGGTCGATCTTATCGACCTTTTTGAGTGTGTCTGTGCTCATGACAAATGGATTACTAGCATCTTTTGCGAAGCGTGTTCTTGCGAACCCTGCCCCTGACTGGCAATATTTTGGCATTGTCTGCCAAAATGACCTCGAGAAAAGCAGGGATGACCAAAATTC
Source organism: uncultured Rhodospirillales bacterium (assembly GCA_964574305.1). Lineage (GTDB taxonomy): Bacteria > Pseudomonadota > Alphaproteobacteria > BOG-932 > Roseiterribacteraceae > BOG-932. The sequence goes on from CAZNNJ010000345.1 coordinate 366, forward strand.
AGCTCGACACGATCGACAACAGAATTCTGACCCAGCTGCAGTCCGACGGACGGATGACCAATCAGGATCTACCGGACAAAATCGGCCTGTCCACGGTCCCGTCCCTCAGGCCCGTACGGCTGCCCGAACGCGG
>CAZNNJ010000345.1:508-6378 GCA_964574305.1 uncultured Rhodospirillales bacterium
AGGGATGACAAAGCAGGATTTTTATGACAAGATCGGGCCTTCACGGGGGCCGTGCCTCAGGGGCGTCCGGCTGCTCGAAGCGGAGCGGGTCATCACCGGCTATGTTGCCCTAGTCGATCCGGACAAGATCGGGCTGAGCGTCACCGCCTTCGTGCGCGTGCGCCTCAGCCACCAGGACGACCGCCATCTGGCCGTGTTCGAGGACGCGGTGGCGGCCTTTCCCGAGGTCATGGAATGCTATCTGATGACCGGCGAGGCCGACTATCAGCTCCGCGTCGTCGTCGAATCGCTGGCCGAATTCGAGGACTTCCTGCGCCACAAGCTGACCCGCATCGCCGGCGTGTCGCAGGTGACGTCGAGCTTCGCCCTGAGGCCCGTCGTCTACAAGACCGCCCTTCCGCACCGCGGCTGATCAATGGCGGTGACTGGCAAGGACGGAGTCACGCTCGACGATGTCTGGGCGCGGCGGCCGCGCGCCTACATGTCGATGACGATATCCGGATTTCCGAACCTTTTCATGATCAATGGTCCGTCCAGCCCCGTCGGCGACTTCTCGCTGATCGATGTTGCGGAACGCCAGATCGATTACATCCTGAAGCTCGTGGCGCATCTGCGCGACGGACGCTGCCCGGCGATCGACGTGTTGCCCGATGCGATGGCAGACTTTGACCGGCGCCGCGTGGAGGCGGCCGGGAAGACGATCTGGGCAACTGGCTGCCGCAGTTGGTATCTGGATCCGGACGGCGTGCCGACAAGCTGGCCTTGGACTTATGACGATTTCGCCGATGCCATGGGCACGCCGAAGCTCGAAGACTACGCCATCGCCGGATAGGCCCGCCGACGGGCCGCGAGGAGGCCGCCAGCCGTCGGCAACCGCTGCCATTAGTGACGTTCAGCCGGGCGCGATGGGCGAGGAGCGGCGCGCTGATGGCGTTGAGACGCTCAGGCCGATCGAGCGTCAGCACCGCGCAGCCACCGGTATCGGTGCGTCCGACTGGCGATGCCATCAGCCGTCTTCCCAGCGATGGTCGCGGAAGAACGCCCGGACGTCGCCGACGAACAGGTCCGGCACCTCCATCGCCGGGAAATGTCCGCCGCGCGGCATGTTCGTCCAGCGCGTGATGTTGAACTTCGCCGCGGCCCAACGCCGGGGGCAGGTGATGATCTCCGCCGGGAAATGGGCGTGGCCGACCGGTACCTTGACCGGTGGCAGCGGCACGTCACGCCCCGGGCCATGATCCTCGTAATAGAGGCGCATCGACGAGCCGATCGTGCCGGTCAGCCAATAGACGCTGATATTGTCGAGCAGCCGGTCGCGGCTGAAGCTGTTCTCGACCTCCCCGCCGCAATCGCTCCAGGCGCGGAACTTCTCGACGATCCAGGCGGCGAGCCCGGCCGGTGAATCGGTGAGACCATAGGCCAGCGATTGCGGCTTTGTGCGCTGGATCTGCTGGTAGGCGCTTTCACACCGCATGAACTCGGCCACCCGGTCGAGCTCGGTCCCCTCTTCCGCCGTCAGGCCCTGGCGCGGGTTCGAAGGATCGAGTGGAGGCGCCGACACCAGATTCAGATGGATCGCCGGCACGCGCTCGGGATAGGTCGCCCCGAGCAAAATGCTGATCTTCGTCCCCTTGTCGCCGCCCTGGGCGAAATAGCGCCCATAGCCCAGCCGGCCCATCAAACTGTCGAAAGTCTTGGCGATCCGGCGGCTGTCATAGCCGCGCTCGCGTGTCGGGCCGGAAAAGCCGTAGCCCGGCAAGGACGGGGCCACGACATGGAACGCGTCCCGGCGATCGCCACCATGGGCGGCCGGGTCGCTGAGCGGCCCCAGCACGTCCAGGAACTCGGCCACCGAGCCCGGCCAGCCGTGGCTGAGGATCAGCGGCCGGGCATCCGGCTCGGGCGAGCGCACATGGAAGAAATGGACGCGCTGCCCCTCAATCTCCGTGGTGAATTGCGGGAAGCGGTTGAACCGGTCCTCGAAGGCTTGCCAGTCGAAGGATTGGGCCCAGTAATCGCACAGGCCGCGCAGATAGAAGCCGTCCGTACCGTAGTCCCAGCCGCTGCCTTCGAGCTGATCCGGCCAGCGCGTGCGCGACAGCCGGTCCCGCAAATCCGCGATCGCGGCGTCGCTTGCCGCTACCCGGAACGGGACGATTGCACCGGACTCAGACATTCCACACCAGTGGCAGGGATTGCACCGCCAGAATGACGCCGCCGCGCATCACCGGTTTCGCCCCGGGGCGGACCTGGAAATCGGGAATGCGGCTGAGCCACTCCTTGAGGAATATCCTGAGCTCGATCCTGGCCAGATGCAGGCCCGGGCAGCCGTGCGCGCCGCTGCCGAAGGTGATGTGGCGGTTGGGCTTGCGACCGAAATCGACGGTCAGCGCCTCGTCATGGCTAAGCTCGTCGCGGCCGGCCAGCACCAAAGGCAGCAGGATCATGTCGCCCGCCTTCATCGCGACGTCATGGAAGACCATGTCCTTGACGACCGAGCGGGCCATGTTGGGGATGGCGAACCAGCGCAGCAGTTCCTCCACCGCCGAGGGGATGAGGCCGTGCTCCTCGGCCAGTGGCCGGCGGTGGCCGTCATTGCGGGCCAGGAACAGGTGACCAAGAGCTTGCGGATATCCTCCTTGCGCGCTTCCAGCGCGGCATGGAGCTGCCGCAGGCAATGGGCGCGGAAGGCGGCGTCGGTGGACCAGCCGGTGGTATCGAAGGCCCGCCGGGCCGCGGCGATGGCGCGCCGGAAATCGTCCGCCGTACCGTCGGCGGTTACGCCGATCGGCGCCTCGGTGAAGGGATCGATATTGTCGAACGTGGCGCCCGAGCTGGCCTTGACCAGCGCGCCGTCAATATACATCCGCCACTCGGCGATGCCGGGATTGGCCGGCTTCTGCATCTGAAGAGTCCCCCCGGGGATAGCGACCAGCCAGAAATAGCAGCCGAGCCGCCGCCTTCGCCATTGAACTCCAATATTCACCGCATCCACGATAGTGCGGACATTCAGAATCTCCGTCGTTGCAGGGAAGCCCCTGGACCCGTGATTTCGAATTGCCGATCGCTGCCAGCGCGCCGTCCTTATTCCGGTCCTTCACCCGTCAATCGGGCGGAAGATCGTTCTGCAAACGTGCCCGGCGCTCGGCCCTCCGAAAGCGGAGGTCACGGGGATCGATATGCTTCGGATTGTGGTCACAGTGCCGACGAAAACTATGCCTGACCAGCCAAAGGCATCGAACAGGAGCGCCACCACGGCACATCGCGCTAGGCAGAATGTGATTCTGTGGCGTATCCGAACTCCGGTTGGACGGACTGTTCCTTAAGAACAATGCCTTAGGTCGGTTGTGTGCAAATTCGCGTGCACTATGTGTGCGGTAACGCGCAGTTTTGGCCGATCGTGTGCACCGGAGAGATGCCGAAAATGGCGCTATCGAGCAAACGGCGGCCCGCCAGAGACACATAGTATTTATAATAATTTCAGGGAGTTAGCATAGGGCCAGGATTCTTGCTAAACTGATCCCCATGACAGATTTAACAAATAAGCTTTGTATTGCCCCGATGATGGATTGTACTTATTTATTAATTATATCAATCACTTAATTAGTCTCGTGTGCACTTTGTGTGCACGCGCTTGGGCGTGTTTCGACGAACTTTTTCGTATTTAAAGGCTATTGACCAGCTCAGAAAAACCCTTCCCTCGGTCCATCGCATCCATTTCGGGCGAGAGATGTGGGACCAGGCTTGCTGTACGCTTTTGTTAGGTCGAGCAGCGGGAAAGTGTGGGGAAATGCTCTGTCCCGAACTAAAAGCCGAAGACGCCGCTGACCTCTGAGCGCGGTTGTCAGATCTTGTCGGACTGAAACCGGCGCTCAGGTCGGGGAAAGTGCTGGAAGCGATCAGGTAAATGCTAGTGATACCTGAGAACGTAGCTGCACTTAGACGGCAGCAGTCACAGTTTATTGTCCGGGCGCAATCAGCGGGTCCGGAGCGGCGGGGGAAAGCCGGCTAAACATCTGCTTCAATTAAACCTGTAACTGCCTTCAGAGGACAAAAGATCACAAGTTCGGCAGTTGTCAGGCGCGCCATTTCGATTGGCCACTCATCAGCCATCAAATCTGAGGTGAGTAAGGGGAACACCAGAAGCGCTTTTCACAACCGGTTGGCCAGCTCCGCCCCCTCATAGACCGCCTTGACGATCAGCCCCAGCCCGGTGCTGTCGCCGATGCCATGGGCGGAGAGGCCGGCGGCCGTCAGCGCTTCGCACAGCGATGTGTCGGCGACCGGGTCGCCGGTCACGATCACGCTGTTGGCGTGGACGATGCTGGTGTTGCCCGACGGCATCTTGAGCTCGACGCCGTTGGCGGTGATGCGCTCCACCCGGGTCGCGGTATTGATCGAGATCTTGAGGCGCTCCAACCTCTTCTCATGCTCCAGTCGGCGCTTGGGGCCGATTTCCGGCGCGATGTCCTCGTGGCTGGTGACGATGGCAACGTCGCGGCCGCGTTTGGCGAGGAATTCGGCAAGCTCGATCCCGGCCAAATCCGCGCCGATCACCACGACCCGCTTCCCGACCGGCAGCCACCAGTCGGCCAGGCGGCGGATGCGGTCGGGCGTAGCGTGGCGGTCGATCAGATGGCCGAATCTTCCTACGCCAAATTTCGCCCAGCCGGGGACCGCGCCGGCCGAACCGACATCTTCACCGTTGGCGAGCTTGCGCAATGTCGCGCCGGTCAGCACATGCGGCAGGTCGATGCCAGGGATCGCCGGAAGACAGAGCTTGGCTCCCGTGGCTACGATCACCTCGTCCGGGTTCAGGGCCTGGATGGCGGCGACATCGGCGGTGAAGCCGAGCCGGACATCGATCCCCAGCGTCGCCATCTGGCCGAGCAGGAATTTCAGCAGCCGCCCATTGTCGCTATGCACCGTTGAGGCCAGGGTCAGCGAGCCGCCCAGCCTCAGCCGATGCTCCAGCAGCGTAACCCGATGGCCGCGCAAGGCAGCCACCCGCGCCGCCTCCATCCCGCCCGGCCCGCCGCCGACGATGACGATGCGCTTCGGGGCCTCGGCGCGCTGGTAGGTGAGGTCCAGTTCGCGGCCGCTGGCGGCGTTGACGGCGCAGGCCATCTTTGACTCCACCGGCCACAGGAACATCGAATCGATGCAGTTCTCGCAGGAGATGCAGCGGCGCAGGTCCGAAATCCGGCCGCTTGCCACCTTGTTCGGCAGCTCCGGGTCGGCAAGCAGCGGGCGGGCCATGACGATCAGGTCGGCCTTGTCCTGCTGTAATATCTGCTCGGCATAGGCCGGGTCGTGGATGCGGCCCACCACCATCACCGGCACGTCGACCGCGCGCTTGATCGCCTCGGCCTGGGGCACGTTGTAGCCGTCGGGATATTCGGTGCCGCAGACGATCTCGGACACCGTCCGGTCGGCGACGCCGCCGGAAACATGGAAGGCATTCACCCCGGCCTCGACCAGGATCGGCGCGATTCGCGCCGTGTCGTATGAGGCGCGCCCACCCGGCAACCGCTCGAAGCCCGAGATGCGCAGGGTGATCGGGAAATCCTTGCCGGCGACTTCCTTGATCCGGCGCAGCACGCGGGTCAGCATCCGCGTGCGGTTCTCGATGCTGCCGGCGCCATATTCGTCCTGCCGGATATTGCGCACCGGCGACAGGAAGGTGCCCAGCAGCATGTAGCCATGGGCCGCATGCAGCTCCATCCCGTCATAGCCGGCCTCGCGCGCCCGGCGAGCGGCCTGGGCATACATCTCCACGATCCCGTCCAGCTCCGCCACGTCGAGCGGTCGCGACGGCACCGAGGTCGCAGCGCGGAGCACCACGCTGGGCCCCAAAGACTGACAGCGGC
>CAZNNJ010000346.1:0-6344 GCA_964574305.1 uncultured Rhodospirillales bacterium
GGCGCGACATAGATCAGGTCGATCCGGCCGGCCCTGAGCTCCCGCCGCACGTCCATCCGCTCCTCATCGGAGAGGCTGGAATTGAGCGCCGCCGCGCGAATGCCGAGCTGGCGCAGCGCCGCCACCTGGTCGTGCATCAGCGCGATCAGCGGCGAGACGACGACGCCCACCCCGTCGCGGCAGAGCGCCGGAATCTGATAGCACATCGACTTGCCGCCGCCGGTCGGCATCAGCACGATCGCGTCGCCGCCGGACACGACATGGTCGACGATATCGGCCTGGTAGCCACGGAAATCCTTATGGCCGAAGACCGTGCGCAGGATGTCGAGCGGCGTCCGCTGGCCGGCTGTCGGCGGTTCAGATCCGAAAAGATCGGTCATGTGGGGAAACGGCCCTCTTGCGACTCGCGCCTGCGAAGGTAGAGGGGTGGAGGTCTGGAATCAAAGGTCAATGCCCGATATTTCACCCTTACCCAACCCTCTCTTAGCTAACATTATTGCTGCGATCTTCCTCAACCATCATCCCGAACCCGCCCGCGTGCCGACTTGATGCCCGACCGCTGGCTCTTGGCCTCCAGCCGTTTGAGCTTCGAGGAATAGGTCGGCTTGGTCGGCCGGCGCGGCTTGGGCTTCTCGGTGGCGCGGCGGACCAGTTCGGCCAGGCGGTTGCGGGCATCCTGCCGGTTCATCTCCTGGGAGCGGGCGCCTTGCGCGAACAACACCAGCACGCCGTCCAGGGTCATCCGGCTGCCGGCGATCTTCGTGAGCCGGGCCTTGACCTCATCCGGCAGGGACGGGGAGCTCTGGACGTCGAAGCGCAGCTCCACCGCGGTCGAGGTCTTGTTGACATGCTGCCCGCCCGGGCCGCTGGCGCGGACGAAGCGCTCGGTGATTTCCTCGTCGGCGATGGCGATTGTATCGGTGATCTGAAGCACGGTTCTCGGTCTTGAATTTCGGGCGTCAATGTAACACGAAGCGGTGGAATGGCTCGTGCCGGAGGTTTGCGTGTCGCTTGGGGTCAGGATCGGTATCGTCGGTTTCGGTTTGCTCGTCGCCTTCGCGGCCTATGAGGCTTACACGCGCCCGGGCGACCCGCCCGAGCTGATCGCCGCCCAGAATGCCGTCGCCAGGGACACGGTCCAGAAGTTCCTCGACTCACTGCCCACCGATGCGCGCTGGAGCCGGGTGTCGGTCGACGAGGCGACGACGGCCAGTTGCCGCCTGACCCTGCATTACCCCGCCGGCGCGGCCGATCCGGTCCAGGTCAAGGCGGATGCCAGCGCCGTGGCCGTGGCGCTGGTGCGGCGGCTGACCGTCGCCGGCCACCATCCCGCCGACGAGCGCATGGCCATCTCGGTCTCGGCACGCGAGGATGAGGCCGGCCCGGTGTTGGGCACGGCGCGCTTCGACCCCGACCGGGACGGGGTCGTATTCGAGAAATCGCGTTCGTGACCGGGCGCAAAGTTCGGCGGTGCTTCAGGACAATAGGACCGCCTATAAAATCTGATTAAGAAACATCACCATATCTGATACATTATATTTTATAGTTATATGATAACATATCACATCCAGGGTGGCGAGATATTTAGACGATAATTATCAAGTTCCTTTCTATCTGAAATATTATTGTTATTGATCTGTCACCTTTATGTCATCGAACGCCGCGTAGGTTCGGGGCCTTCCGCTGAAGGCCCGACCCACAAACGAGGATATTTCCCATGCGTGCCGTTCGCTCTCTTCTGATGTCCACCGCTGTCGCCGCTTCGGCGCTGCTTGCGGTGGCCGCCTATCCCGCCCAGGCCACCGAATATCCGAGGCCGGCCGTGGGCACGAATTACCAGCACGTCCTGCTGATCAGCGTCGACGGGCTGCATGCGGTCGATCTCACCAACTGGATCGAAAGCCACTCGACTGGCGCGTTGGCCAAGCTGGCGCGCCACGGCATCATCTATCCGAACGCCTTCACCACCGCGCCGTCCGACAGTTTTCCGGGCATGCTGGCGCCGGTGACCGGCGCTTCGCCAGCGACCGCGGGGCTGTTCTACGACGACAGCTACGACCGCACCGAATATCCCTCCGAGGCCTTCTACACCTCGCAGGGCAAGCCGGATGCCGGCTGCACCGGGAAGCCGGGGACGGAGATCACCAATTTCGAGGCGCTCGACAAGAGCTACGATTACTCGACGGGGCTGGTCACCGACTATACTGGCGGCGGCACGCTGGGGAAGGTCCGCACCCAGCTCGATACCACCCACATGCAGCGCCGCCTCGTCAACGGCAAATGCCTGCCGGTCTATCCGCACCAATATGTGCGCACCAACACCATCTTCGAGGTGATCAAGGCCGCCGGCAAGCGCACCGTCTGGTCCGACAAGCACCCGGCCTATGAAGATCTGGCCGGCCCGTCGGGCAAGGGCCTGGACGAGCTGTTCACGCCCGAGATCAATTCCCAGGACACGCTGGACTCCGGCGCCCAGACCGGCGACGACTATACCAAGAGCTATACCGGCGTGCGCACCTACGACGGGCTTAAGGTCAAGGCGGTGCTCAACTGGATCGACGGGCTGGACAGCACCGGCAAGACGGCGGAGCCGGTGCCGGCGATCTTCGGCATGAATTTCCAGTCGGTCAGCGTCGGCCAGAAGCTGGCCAAGGCCGGCGGCGCCGACACCGACAAGACCCTGGTCGGCGGCTATCTCGACAGCAACGCGACGCCGGGCAACGCGCTGACCCTGCAGCTTCAATATATCGACGACTCGCTCGGCAAGTTCGAAAGCGAGCTGGCGAAGAAGAAGCTCACCGCTTCGACGCTCATCGTCGTCAGCGCCAAGCACGGCCAGTCGCCGATCGACGTGAAAGACCGCGTGGCGATTTCCGACTCGGCGTATGGCAGCGCGCCGGGCTTCGGCACCCATGGCTTCGAGATCTGCGACGACGAGGCGCTGGTCTGGTTGTCGCCGGAGCTGCAGCAGGCGACCGACACCGCGACGGGCAAGAGCTACTATTCCGAAGCCAAGGCCTATATCCTGGCTCACGCGTCGGAGCTGCACATCGCTCAGCTGCTCGACCGCACCTCGCTGACCCCGCTCTACGGCGACCCCTTCAAGAACAGCCGGGTGCCGGACTTCGTCGCCTTGACCGACCATGGCGCGATCTGCACCGGCGGCAGCAAGTTGGCCGAGCATGGCGGCTTCTCGGACGACGATCGCAACGTGGCGCTGATGCTGTCCGCGCCGGCGCTCAAGCCTGAATATGTCGAGGCGCTGACCTACACGACGCAGATCGCGCCCACGATCCTGCATGCTTTGGGCCTCGACCCGACCAAGCTCGAAGCGGTCAAGAAAGAGGGCACGCAGATCCTCGGTCACTAACGCCGCCTGGATCGGCCGCCACCTCGCTATCACGGCGGGGTGGCGGTTGGACTTTTGTTGTCGGCCGGCCGGGTTCGCGATAGCCTCGGCGCCATGGGCTTTGTGCTCTGGTCCGCGCCCGCCGCCGCTTTCGTGATCTGCATCGCCCGATCGAACCTGGGGCGGGCGATCGCCGCGCATGTGCGGGCTACCGGCGCCGCCCTGGGCTCAGCGCCCCATAGAAAATTCCATCAAGGGACCGCGTCGCGTCCATGTCGGATTGGAGCTACAAGACCGCTCGCGAACTGAGTGCGGCTTTGGCTGCGCGGCAGGTCTCGGCACTGGAGTTGACCCAGGACGCGATCATGCGGATCGAGACGCATGACGAGGCCGTGAATGCTGTCTGCGTGCGCGATTTCGACCGCGCGCTGGCTGCGGCACGGGCGGCCGACGCCGCGCTTGCAGCGGGAGAGCGCAGGCCGCTCCTCGGCATCCCGATGACGGTCAAGGAATCCTACAATGTCGCCGGCCTGCCGACGACCTGGGGGTTCCCGGCGGCGAAGGATTTCGTGCCGGCGGAGGATGCGCTGGCGGTCACGCGGGTCAAGGCGGCCGGGGCTGTGGTCCTCGGCAAGACCAACGTGCCTTTCGCCCTTCGCGACTTCCAGAGCTACAACGATATCTACGGCGTAACCGGCAATCCATGGGACCTGGGGCGCACGCCTGGCGGCTCCTCCGGCGGATCGTCCGCCGCGCTCGCCGCCGGCTATGGGCCGCTCTCGCTCGGCTCCGACATCGGCGGGTCGCTGCGCGCCCCCCCGCATTATTTCGGCGTCCATTCCCATAAACCCAGCCTCCGCCTCGTCGCGGCGCGCGGCCACACGCCCCCCCGGGCGCCCGCCCTGCCGCGCGAGTCCGCCCTGGCTGTTGTCGGGCCCATCGCGCGCAGCGCGGCCGATCTCTCGCTGCTGCTGGACGTGATCGCCGGCCCCGACCCGTTGGACGCCGGCATTGCCTATCGCCTGGATCTGCCGCCGCCCCGGCACACGGCACTCGAGGATTTCCGCGTGCTGGTGCTCGACAGCCATCCGCTGCTGCCGACCGCCGGAGCCGTGCGCGCCGCCATCGCCGGGCTGGCCAATGGGCTCGCCGATGCCGGGGCCGCCGTGGCGCATGACAGCCAGTTGCTGCCGGACCTGACCGATGCCGCGCGGGTCTATATGCGGCTGCTCCGCGCCTTTCTCGGCTTCACCATCCCGCCGGAGGTTTATGAGCAGATCCGGGCAGCGACCGCCGGGCTGGACCCCAACGATACCGGCTTCGCCGCCGAAAGCCTGCGCGGCTGGACGGTGAGCCATCGTGATTGGCTGATCGACGACGCCAGGCGCCTTCGGCTGCGCGCGCAATGGGCCGCCGTGTTTGGCGCCTTCGACGCGGTGATCTGCCCGGTCATGCCGACGCCAGCCTTCCCGCACGACCTTTCCGCAGGCCCGGACGACCGGTGCATCGCCATCGACGGGGTTGAGGTTCCGTATGTCGACCAGCTGATCTGGCCGGGCGTCGCCACGGCCCCCGGCCTGCCGGCCACGGCGGTGCCGGCCGGTCTGTCGCCGGAGGGCCTGCCGATCGGAGTACAGATCATCGGCCCGTGGCTGGAGGACCGCACGCCTCTGACCCTCGCGGCATTGATCGAGCGGGAATTCGGCGGGTTCGCGGTGCCGCCCGGCTATGGGTGAGAGCAAAAAAATGGCCGGAGCCAAGGCTCCGGCCAAGTTGAACAGGGAGGCTTCACGTCTGAGGGACGTCGGGTCGAAGGACCCATTCCGGACCGGGGAAGGGTTCGGAAGAAGTGATATTGCAGCGCAATATCGAGACTGAATCTGGTTGTTTTCGTTCGATAATTCTACGCTACGCGGCTAGATGCTGCGTTGCAAAAAAGGAATGGCTAAAACAGCCGTTCGACGCTACGCGCCGGCCTGTCCGGTGGTCGACAGCCGCTAGAACTGTGACTGGCCGACCTTCTTGATCAGATAGTCGCGCAGCACGGCAATGCGCTTCGAATGGCGCAGCTCTTCAGCATAGACGAAGAAGGATTCGACCTCCGGCCCTTCCAGGTCAGGCAGGACGCGCTCGATATTCGGATCATCCTGGACCACGAAATCGGGCAGGGCGGCGATGCCGAGCCCGCTCTGCACCGCCTGGAAGATGCCGAACATGTTGTTGATCAGCAGCACCTTGGGCGATTCGAAGCCGATGCCGGCAACCTCCAGCAGCCAGTTCGCGGTGCTGAAAGGCAGGCCCATATTGGGCGGGAAGCCGATGATCGAATGATTGTGCAGCGACGCCATCGTGTCCGGCCGGCCATGCCGCTCGAGATATTCGTGGCTGGCATAGATCTTGACCCGGATCGTCGCCAGATGGCGCTGGATCAGGTCGGGCTGGCGCGGCGGCATCATGCGGATCGCGACATCGGCCTCGCGCATCGCGAGGTCCAGCTCGCGATCGTCGATCAGCAAGGTCAGCTGGATGTCAGGGTACAGCTCCAGGAACTCGCCCATTCGGGGCGTCAGCCATTTGACGCCGAAGGCAAAGGTCGTGGTGACCTTCAGTGGCCCGCGGGGCCTGAGTTTGCTTTCGGTCAGCATCGCCTCGGTCATCGCCAGCTTGGCAAAGACGTCGCGGGCCGTGGAATGCAGCACTTCACCCTGTTCGGTCAGGATCAGGCCGCGCGCGTGGCGGTGAAAAAGCGTGACCTTGAGGCTGTCCTCAAGGGCGCTGATCTGGCGGCTGATCGCCGACTGGCTGAGATTCAATGCGTCACCGGCGTGGGTGAAACTACCTGCCTCCGCCACCGCGTAAAAGATTCTGAGCTTGTCCCAATCCATCCCTGTACCCTGTCCGGCCGCGGCCAACGGCTGCGCCGATGGCTGCGGTAGTGATGCATCGCGCCCGACGCATGTGCTTTACTCGGCGGCTACAGCCGTTTGCTCAAACG
>CAZNNJ010000347.1:0-1394 GCA_964574305.1 uncultured Rhodospirillales bacterium
GCCAGCCTGCCAGCCGCGACCAGACCTTGAAGAAATGATAAGGCAGCCAGTGGCGATGCAGGTCGTTGACGAACCAGCCGAGCCGGGCGGTCTCCTCCATCCAAGCGAGGAACCGGACCAGCCCGTCATCATCCAGGTGATGGGTGAACTGCGAGCTGACGATCAGGTCGATCCCGCCCGCCGGCTTGTAGTCGAACAGGTTCTGGGTCACCCAGCGGATCGGCCGGCCCGGCGGCGTCGCCTCGACCGAGGCGGCTGCGGACCACGGGTTGAGGTCGACGCCGGTCAGGTCGACTTCGATGTTGCGCCTGGCGGCCCAGGCATCGATCCGGCGCAGCATCCCGCCATAGCCGCTGCCGACATCGACAATGACCAGCGGCCGGTCCTTGGGGATGACGCCGGCGGCGAGCAGCCGGTCCATATAGGCCATCATCGGCCGGTAGGTCATGGTCCAGAAATTGACCCGCTCGAGATCGACCAGGCAGGCGCGAAATTCCTCGAAGCCGGTGACTTCGGTATCCATCAGTTCCGGCGTTGAAGCCCGGTGGGAAAAATCGAGCGCGGTCACCTGATGCGCCTCGTCAGACCGTCCTGAACAGCATGGTCTCGGCGGTGAGGCCCGGGCCGAACGCCATTGCGCAGCCCAGCCCCTTGCGCCCGGACTCCATCAATTGCTTCAGCACGAACATCACCGTCGCCGACGACATGTTGCCGTAGCGGTCGAGCACGTGGCGCGAGGCGGTGAGCGCATCCGGCGCCAGCGCCAGTGCGCCCTCGACCGCGTCGAGCACCGAGCGGCCGCCCGGATGGACGGCCCAGAGATCGATCTCCTCAGGCTTGCGGCCGTCCAATATCTCGCCCGACATCAGCTTGAGCCCCTGCCCGACCGCGCCCGGCACCTGGCCCGACAGGAACATGTCGAAACCAAGCTCGCGGATGTGCCAGGTGATGAGCCCGCCTGTCTCGGGCACCAGCACGGCATGGAACCGCTCCAGCGCCGCGCCCACCGGCTCGGCCGTCACCAGCGAGGCCGCGGCTCCGTCGCCGAAGACCAGGAACGACAGAACCTGCTCCAGGTCGTCCGTCTCCTGCAAATGCAGGGTGCAAAGCTCGAGCGACAGCAGCAGCACCCGCGACTTGGGGTCGGAGCGGATGATATGCCGGGCCAGCTTCAGCGCGTTGATGCCGGCATAGCAGCCCATGAAGCCAACCACCGTGCGCTCGACCGACGGGTTGAGGCCGCAGCGTTCGACCAGCTCCAGATCCAGCCCCGGCGCCGACAGGCCAGTGCAGGTGGTGACGATGAAATGGGTTATGGACTTGAGCGCACTCTCTGCCACCCCGGAGCTTTTGCCCGCGCTTCCCCTCGAGGGTTAGGCCGTGGCTTTGTTTTT
>CAZNNJ010000347.1:1404-6338 GCA_964574305.1 uncultured Rhodospirillales bacterium
GCCGGGAACCTCCTGGCATGGCTCCGCGACCGCGGCACCACGCTCGCCGACGCCGGCCAGGCTGACACCGACCAGTGGCTGCGCACAGGCCCGTCGGCCATCCTGGCCAGGGACTTCCTGTCCTGGGCCAGCTCGCGGGGCTACTGCCGGCAGATGGAGGTCCCTGTTCCTCCCCGCACGACCGGGGCCGCCATCAGCCAGGACCAGCGATGGGTGATCTGCGCCCGGTCCGCCATCCGGTCGAACAGCTTGCGCCGCCGCTCGTCGAGCAAGGTGCGGGCGAAGCGGACAAAGGTTGTGTGAACTTCATATTCGGGCACCGCCGTGGCGATACGGTTGACATAGGCGGTGGTCAAACAGCTACTCCTCCTGCCCGCGTTCATTTTCGGGGACGCGACTGCCCACGATCCTATTCCCAGCCCGCGCCAAAGTCACAGCACGATCTTGAGCGCAAAGGCAATTGAAGTTTGCTACCCGTAAATGCCCTGAAAACAGGGGCGCGGGCTTGACGTTCCCGGGGCCCGGCGATATAGAGCCGCCTCATTTCTGAGAGGACAGGTGTAACTGTGAAGCGCACTTACCAGCCGAGCAAGCTGGTGCGGGCTCGCCGGCATGGCTTCCGCGCTCGCATGGCGACCAAGAACGGTCGCGAGGTATTGGCTCGCCGTCGCGCGAGGGGCCGCAAGCGCCTCTCCGCCTAAAGGCAGCAACTTGCCCGCTGCCATCGACCGCCTGAAAAAGCGCAGCGAATTCCTCGCCGTCGCGGCGGCCAATCGACGGTGGACAACGCCCGGGCTGGTTCTCCAGGCCCGGCCAAACCTTACCCCACAAGACAAAACCGATACGCTGGATGCCGAGCCGGTGCCCGGCGCGGTGCATTTGCGCGTCGGCTTCACCGCCACCAAGAAGATCGGCAACGCGGTCAAGCGCAACCGCGCCCGCCGCCGGCTGCGCGCCGCCGTCGACGACGTGCTGCGCAACTCTGGCGCGTTTGGCGCCGACCTTGTCGTGGTGGCCCGGCAGGGCACGATCGACCGGCCTTACGATGAGCTCAAGAACGACCTCAGGGCAGCACTGAAAAAGCTGAGGATCGTTCCATGAGCATGACACATCTGCTGACCCTCCTGCTCAAGGGCTACAAGCTCGCGATCTCACCCTGGTTCGGCGCGGCCTGCCGGTTCGAGCCGACCTGCTCGGTCTACGCGGTCGAGGCGATCCAGGTTCACGGGCCGATCCGCGGAGTCTGGCTGGGGGCGCGGCGGACCCTGCGCTGCCATCCTTGGGGCGGCAGCGGCTATGACCCGGTGCCGCAGCCGAAGGCCGCTGCACATATGCGCTGCGCGCATCATATTCACGACGTGCCCGGGACCTGACCGGCCCGGATCTGACGACACACGATCGCCTGGACATTCGAGAAAACCGCATGCAAGACCAACGCAACTTCTTCCTGGCGATCGTCCTCTCGCTGCTGGTCGTCATCGGCTGGTCGTACCTGACGCCGCACCGGGTCGCGAACCCGCCGCCGCCAGCCCCGACGACCAGCCCGGCCCAGCCGGTGATCGCGCAGAACCCGGCGGCGCAGGCACAGCGGGGCGAGGTTCTGGCGGAGGCGCCGCGCATCAAGATCGAGACGCCGAAGCTGCACGGCACGCTGTCGCTGGCCGGCGCCCGGATCGACGACCTGGTCTTGGCCAACTATTACGAGACCATCAAACGCGAAAAGCTGGTGACCCTGCTGTCGCCGGCCGGCTCGGTCGAGCCGTTCTATATCGAGTTCGGCTGGACCGCCGACGGCAACACGCCGGTTCCGGGCAGCCAAACCGTCTGGACCCAGCAGGGCAACGGCACGCTGACGCCGGAAACCCCGGTGACGCTCACCTGGGACAACGGCGCCGGCCTCACCTTCACCCGCACCATCTCGGTCGACCAGGACTATCTGTTCACCGTCAAGCAGACGGTGGCCAACCGCGGCGGCGCGGCGCTGACGCTGAAGCCCTATGGCACGATCGTGCGCGCCAACGCGCCGGTCGACACGGCGGCGGGCGGCGGCTCGTCGCCCTCGATCGCCGGCTTCTATGGGTCGGGCCTCGACGAGATCAGCTATAAGGACCTCGCCAAGCAGGGGCTGGTCGAGCATCAGTTGGCCGGCGGCTGGATCGGGATGAACGACAAATACTGGCTGGTCACCCTGGCCCCGCCCAAGGACCAGCCGGAGGCGCTGACGCTGCGCGCCGCCAAGGACGGCGACAAGAGCCACTATACCGCCGAGTATCACGGCGGCGACGTCACCGTGGCGCCGGGCGCGACCTTGGAGATGACCTCGCTGGTCGTCGCCGGGGCGAAGGAGCAGGCGGTGCTGCAGGCCTATGAGGATAAGGACGGCCTGAGCAAGCTGGAGCACATGATCGATTTCGGCTGGCTCTATCTCCTGGCCAAGCCGTTCTTCATCGCGATCCACACGATCGCCCAGTATGTCGGCAATTTCGGCATCGCCATCCTGCTGTTCAACGTGCTGCTGAAGATCATCCTGTTCCCGCTGCAGGACCGGTCGTTCCACCAGATGGCACGGATGAAGGATATCCAGCCCAAGATTGCCGCGCTGAAGGAGAAATACGGCGACGACCGCGAGAAGATGGCGACTGCCCAGATGGAACTGTTCAAGCAGGAGAAGATCAATCCGGCCTCGGGCTGCCTGCCGATCTTCATCCAGCTGCCGATCTTCTATGCACTGTACCGGGTGCTCTCCACCACCATCGAGATGCGGCAGGCGCCGTTCTATGGCTGGATCCACGACCTGTCGGCGCCGGACCCGACCACGATCTTCAACCTGTTCGGGCTGATCCCGTGGACGCCGCCGGAATTCCTGATGCTGGGCGTGTGGCCGCTGATCTATGGCGGAACGATGTATCTGCAGCAGAAGATGACGCCGATGGCGACCACCGACCCGACCCAGGCGCGGGTGATGGCGATGATGCCGCTGATCTTCATGTTCTTCTTCGCGCGCTTCCCGGCGGGCCTGACGATCTATTATTCCTGGAACGCCGTGCTGACGATCGGACAGATGGCGCTGATCCGCCGCCGCTCCGCCGCGCGCCAGGCGCTCGCCAAGCAAACGTAACATGCCGGAGATCATTGGGCCGCGGCTGGGCGACGAATGGACGTTCGTCACCGGCGCGGCCGACCCCAAGGGACTGCCGCCGCCGGGCGTGCCTGAGATCGCCTTCGCCGGCCGGTCGAATGTCGGCAAGTCGAGCCTGATCAACGCGCTGGCCGGCCGCAAGGCGCTGGCCCGCGTCTCCAACACGCCGGGCCGCACCCAGCAGGTCAATTTCTTCGACGTCGACGACAAGATGATGGTGGTCGACCTGCCGGGCTATGGCTATGCCGCCGCGCCCAAGGACACGGTCGCCGGCTGGACCGACCTGATCAAGCTCTATCTCAAGGGCCGGGTGACGTTGCGTCACGTCCTGCTGCTGATCGATGGACGGCATGGCGTAAAGCCCAACGATCATGAGATCATGACGCTGCTCGACCGCGCGGCCGTGCCGTACCAGATCGTCTTGACCAAGGCCGACAAGATCGGCGCCGCGGAGGCCCGCAGGGTGATCGCGGCGACCGAGGCCGCCCTGCTCAAGCATCCGGCGGCGCGTACCCATGCGATGCTGACCAGCGCCGAAAAGGGCACCGGCGTTGCCGAGCTGCGCGAGCTGATCCTCACCCTCGTCGCCCAGTAAAGGCTGAACCATGGGACCTGTCGGCTTTTTCACCGGCGAGCCGAATTTGGTGGCGCTGATCACCGGCGCGGGCTCCGGTATCGGCGCGGCGACTGCGCGCCGCCTTGCCGGCGAGGGCGTGCGCCGGCTGGTGCTCACCGATCGCGACAGCGCCTCGCTCGCCGAAACCGCTGCCACGCTGGGCCTGGACGAGCGCGACGTGATGACGGCTGCCTTCAATGTCGCCGACGAGACCGCCTGGAGTGCCAATGCCAAAGTGATCCGCGAACGCTTCGGCCGGCTGGACCTGGCCGTCGCCAATGCCGGCGTCACCAGCGGCGGCACCATCGCCGAGGCCTCCTTCGCCGAATGGCGGCGGGTGATGTCGACCAACCTCGACGGCGTGTTCCTGACGCTGAAGACCTGCATGAAACTGATCGCCGAAGGCCGCCAGGGCGGTTCCATCGTCGTCGTCTCCTCCGTCACCGGGCTGAAGGCCCAGCCGGGCACCGCCAGCTATGGCGCGTCCAAGGCCGGTGTCAGGCAGCTGGCGAAGGTCGCGGCGCGGGAGGGCGCGCCCGACGGCATAAGGGTGAACGCCATCCTGCCCGGCGGGGTCGAGACGCCGATCTGGCGCGACGTGCCGTTCTTCCGCGACCAGCTGGCCAAGACCGGCAGCGAGCAAGGCGCCTTCAACGCCATGGCGGCGCTGACCCAGCCGTCAGGCCGTTACTCCAAGCCTGAGGAGATCGCCGGCCAGATCGCCTTCCTGCTGTCCCAGACCGCCGCCAACGTCACCGGCGCCGAGCTGATCGCCGATGGCGGGTATTCGATCTAAGCATTGAGACCGCGCCGTCCAGGCGCTACACAACTCTCCACTTCGCCCCACACTAGGACTCCGGCCATGGACGAGCTTACCCGCGCCCAATATCTGCAGAAGGCGGAGACATTGGCGGAGGCGCTGCCTTTCATGCGGGCCCATGCGGGCTCGACCTTCGTCATCAAATATGGCGGGCATGCGATGGGCGACACCGCCGCCGCCAAGCAGTTCGCCGCCGACGTGGTGCTGCTGAAACAGGTCGGCATCAATCCGGTCGTCGTTCACGGCGGTGGCCCGCAGATCGGCCAGATGCTGGAGCGGCTGAAGATCCAGAGCGAATTCATCGACGGGCTGCGCGTTACCGACGCCGCCACGGTCGAGGTGGTCGAGATGGTGCTGTG
>CAZNNJ010000348.1:0-4928 GCA_964574305.1 uncultured Rhodospirillales bacterium
CGTCCTTCTGGCGCTGATGGGTGAGGTCGGGCCGCTTCCAATAGCCTTGGGAGACGGTCGGGCCGCGCAGCGCGATCTCCCCCACCGTGCCGTTCGGCACCTCGTTGCCGGCCTCGTCGAGAATCCGCAGCCGCACGATGGGCGCGGCATAGCCCATGGCGCCCTGGCCGCCCAGGAGGGTCAGGGTGGAATAGCCCAGGCTCTCGGTCTGGCCGAAGCCGTAGGGGCGGCGTCCCCAGGGCGAGCTGTCGACCGTCACCATCGCATTCCACTCAGGCGAACCGCCAAGCGCCACCAGCGAGGACAGATCCCAGCGCCGGTCCTTGTTGGCCTGTGCCAATTGCTCGGCCGCTGGGCCGATGACGAAGGCGCCGGTGATCTTCTCGGCTTCGATCAGCCGGCAGATTTCCTCCGGATCGTTGCGCGGCATGAAGACGTTGAGGCCGCCCATGACGAAGGTGGCGAACAGGTCGATCAGGGTCGCGACATGGAACAGCGGCCCGACATTCAGATAGCGGTAATCCTGCGTGATCCCGCGCGCAGGCCCATAGACCAGGCTCTGGGCGATCAGCGCGCTATGGGAGATCAGCGCCCCCGCCGGCCGCCCGCCGAAGGCCGCGGTATAGACCATCAGCACCGGAGTGGATGGGTCCACCCCCTTCTCTAAATCGTCGTCCGAGCCCGAGGCCAGGAACGCCTCATATTCGCTGTCGCCGTCATGCCGCAGCCATAGGGCCGAAGCGGGGACGAGCTTCCGCGCCTCGATAATCGCGCCGCCGATCTCGGCCTCCTGCCAGATCACCAGCTTCGGTTCGCAGTCCGCGATGACGAAGGCCAACTCGGCCGGCGATTGTCGCCAGTTCGCCGGGCAAACCATAGCGCCGATCCGGGCGGCGGCCATGATGGTCTCCAGCAGCCGCCAGGAATTCTGGCCGAGCCACAGGATGCGGTCGCCTTGACCGAAACCCTGGTCGTGCAGCGCATTGGCCAGCCGAACGACCCGGGCCTGCAACTCGGCATAGGTCTGCCTGACCGGTCCGTCGACCGTAGCCGGCCGGCCGGCCCAGCGCCGGCTATGTTCGGCCAATATGTCCGCGAGGCCCAGCGACTGGACGATGCTCACAGCAGTCGTGTTCACAAGCGGGCCTCATAGCGGTCGCGGATGCCCCGGCGCATCAGCTTGCCGCGCCCGCCGGAATTGTCGTTGGTATGGGGCAGCTCGCTGTCGACGACGATCAGGTCGGGCCACAGGCTCTCCGGCAGCTTTGTCCGGACAATTTGCCAAAGCGTATCCTCGGTCAGGCTGTGGCCGGCCTCCGGCGCCACCGCCAGGATGATCTTCTGCTCTGCTACCCCGTCCGGCGCGCCGACGGCGCCGGCCTCGCCCACGCCCGGGACGGTCATCAGCACGTCCTCGATCTCCAACGGGCGGATATAGCGGCCGCCGCGCGAAATCGTGTCCTCCTTGCGGCCCAGCACATGCAGCCGCCCCTTGGCGTCGATCATCCCCAGGTCGCCGGTATGGAACCAGCCGTCGCGGATCGATTCCGCGTTCTTGGCCGGCTGGTTGTAATAGCCGGCGGTGCGCTGCGGCCCGGTGATGGCGAGGTCGCCGACCTGGCCGATCACGCGGTTGCCCTGCGGGTCGAGGATCTTGACCGCACAGCCGGTGCGGGCCGGGCCGACGCCCTCCGGCTCGGGCGCGTCGTCGCTCAGCTTCTGGATGCAGGTATAGGGCTGCTCGGTCTGGCCGTAGAAGGCATAGAGGCCCACCTCGGGCAGGCGCTTGCGCACCTTGGCCAGGAGCGCGGCGCCCAGGGGTTCTGCGCCCAGGATGATGACCTTGAGCGAGGAGAGGTCGTACTGCTCATGCGGATGGTTGGCCAGCAAGTCGGCCCATTGGCTGGGCAGCATGATGACATGGCTGATCCGCTCGCGCTGGACCGCCTCGAGGAACGGGCGGGGGCCGAAATCGTCCTCCAATGCCGTCTTCATCCCGACGCCGAGCGCCGCGCCCAGGGTGCAAGGGAAGCCCACGCCCCAGATGATCGGCCCTGTTCCCCAGACGTGATGCTCCTCATGCGGCAGCTCCAGCAGGAAGTCGCCAGTGTTCTTGACGCCGGCATGGGTGTGGATGGTTGCCTTGGACACGCCGGTCGTGCCGGAGGTGTAGAACAGCGCGAACGGGTCGTCGCCATGCGCCCCCGGCGCCGGCTCGTCCTCCGGCGCGCCCTCGATCAGCGGAACGAGATCGCCGTCGACCGACAGGAACAGCTTGATCGAGGGCACACGGGCGCAGACCTTGGCCGCCACCGCGGCATTGGCCTTATCGAAGACGAAGGCGTGCAGCTCGGACAGCTCGCAGGTGGCGACGATCTGGTCTTCCGGCCAGTAGGGGTTGAAGGCGGCGATCACCGCACCGATCTTGCCCTCGGCCAGATAGAGATCGGCGATCTCCATCGAGCCGCTGAGCAGCGAACCGACCCGCATCCCGGCGGTGACGCCGGCCGCCAGAAGCGCGTTGGCCACCTTGTTCACCCGGCGGTTGAGCTCGTCGAAGGTGAAGGACTTGCCGCGGCAGACCAACGCCACCCTGTCCGGCGTGCGCAGCGCGCTGCCGGTCAGGATCGCGTAGGCATAGTTGCCGTAGGGCGATTTGTTGGGCATCGATCCTCCCGCTTCAAACTTTCTTCTTGAAATTGGGCAGTGCGCCGTGTCCGTCGCGCGTTTCGAAAAATACCTCGACATCCATGCCGATGGACACATCTTCCGGTGCCGCGCCGACGACATTGCCGAAGACCCGCAGGCCCTGCTGCTCCGGCAGGGCGATCCAGGCGATGACATAGGGCTCGCGCCCCTGGAATTCGGGCACGAAGCTTTTGTGGATGACGGAGAAGGTCTCGACCTTGCCCTGGCCGGAGACCGGCTCGAACCCCAGGTCGGCCGAGCCGCAGGCCGGGCAGGAACTTTCCGGGAAATGGATCCAGCGCCGGCAGGCGCGGCAGCGCTGGAGCGCCAGCTCGCCGCGCGCAGCGGCGTCCAGATAGGGCTGGAACAGGTCCGTCACAGGACAGCCAGCGGATTGACCGGGCTCCCGGTGCCGCCGACGATCCGAAGCGGCGCGACCATGAACAGGAAGGTGGATTGCGCCGCCGCCGCCAGCTCCTCCAGCCACAGCATCTCCAGCAGATAGATGCCGTGGCGCCACAGGAAGATCATGTGGATGTCGTCGTCCAGCTCCTCATCCGCCAAGCCGTCGGTGTTGAGGCCGGAGATGGCGGAGTTGTCCGAGGCGACCAATGAAATGTCGCGCTCGGCCAGCCATCTGGCGCCGTCTGCCGACAGGCCGGGCTCGCCGGCCCAATAGCGGTCGGGGCTCTCGGCGAAGACGGTCGGCCAGCCGGTGCGCAGCACGATCGCATCGCCCTGGCCGACGGTGACGCCGGCGGCCTTGGACATCGCCTCCAGATCCGCCGCGCCGATCCGGTCGGCGGGGTCGAGCACCGGCTTGCCACGGAACGCAGGGGCGTCGAACAGGATGCCGCGCGTAGCGATGCCGGGGACCGTCTCCATGCCGCAGCGGGTCGCGCCGTATGAGCGGATGCGCGAGGCGGGGTGGCCGTTATAGATGTGCTTTCCCGTCCACATATGGCAGAGCGCATCCATATGGGTGGTGGTGCCGTGCGGCGAGACGATCAGCGCATCGTCGGCGATGCCGCGCCCGCCGGCCGGCTGCTTGACCCCGGCCTCGTAGTCGGCGCCGTCGACCGACATGAAATGCTGCGGCAGCGGGCGGCCCTTCAGATGCGGCACCGACTGGGCGACGCTGCTTGAGGTCGAGCCCTTGATCGGCAGGCTGAGGCTGACGACGCGCCCCTGGCGGACGCAGCCGGTCGCCGCCTTCACCACCTCGGGCGTCAGCAGGTTCACCGCGCCGCGCTGATCCTCCGCGCCCCAGCGGCCCCAATTATGCGGTTCCGGCGGCAAGCCCATCACGGAATTCCTTTCACTCCACGGCCAGTACGGCGGCCGAGCCGTAGCTGCCGCCGAAGCCGGAGCAGAGGGCGGTTTCCGCGCCTTCCCGCTGGCGCGCCCCGGCCTTCCCCTGCAGCTGCTCCACTGCCTCGACGACATTGTTGAGGCCGTGGACATAGCCTTCCGACAGCAGGCCGCCATTGAGGTTCATCGGCAGGTCGCCGTCCAGTCCCAGCCGGCCGCCGGCGATGACCTCCCTCAGCTCGCCGCCGGCGCAGAAGCCGAAATCCTCGAGCTGGTTCAGCACGATGTACGAATAGGCGTCATAGAGCTGGAGCAGGTCGATATCCTTGGGCACCATCCCGGCGGCATCGTAGAGCGCCGGCGCGACATAGTGGGAGAAGATTCGCATCGGATGATCGCCCGCCTTGTCCATCGCGCCGCAGCCCGCACCGCCGGCCCGCACCGCCGCGCGGATCAGCACCGGGCGGTTCGGCAATTGCCGCGCCCGCGCCGCCGAGGTGACCACCAGGGCGCAGGCGCCGTCGGTCTCCAGGCAGCAATCGAGCTTGCGCAAGGGGCTGGCGATGAAGGGCGAGGCCAGATAGTCGGCCTCGGTCAGCTTTGTGCGCAGCAGCGCCTTCGGATTGATAACCGCCTTGGCCCGCTGCTGCACCGCCAGCTTGGCCATGATCCCGGCATCGAGGCCGCGCCCGGCCGCATAGGCCTGGGCGACCAGGGCAAAGAGGTTGGGCGGACCGCGAAAACCATAGGGGGTCAGGAACTGCTCCTCGGTCCCGTCGCCGGTGCCGAGCGCGATCTGGCCCATGCGCTTGGCCGACCGGCCGTTGAGCGCGCGATAGATGACGATGGTCTCGGCCAGCCCGGCCTCGATCGCCATCGCCGCATCGGCGAGGACCGAGGCGCTCGGGGCGCCGCCGGCGCAATAAGCC
>CAZNNJ010000348.1:4938-6334 GCA_964574305.1 uncultured Rhodospirillales bacterium
GGGGGGGCCGTTGGCGGCGCCCGGCGAAAAAGTTGTTTGGCCCGGGGAACCGGGGGGGGTTCAGGCTATTTGGGGACCGTGGCCACCGGAACCGAATCGCCCAGGCTGTAGGACAGGATGCCGTCAACCGCGCTCCGCTCCAGCCCGGCATCCGCGAGCGCCTTGACCGTAGCCTCCATCGCCAGCTGCAGCACCGTGCGGCCGGATTCGCGGCTGAAATCGGTATAGCCGACCCCGACGATCGCGGCCTTGTCGGCGAAGGGCTGGCGGGCCGGCATCCGTGTGCTACCGCCGGAATTCCGGCATCACTTCCTGGGCGAACAGCCTGATGATCTTCTTCATCTCCTCGATCGGCATGGGGCGGGTGCTGCCGAAGTCGCACATCACGTTGCTGTAGCCCAGCCCCTGCAAGGTCTTGATCTGCCCGATCACCCGCGCCGGGTCGCCGATCACCTCGAGCTGGTCCCAGCGGAAATCGTCCGACAGCGTGCCGCCTTTCATGTAGCGGGCCTCCCAATGCTCATAGCCCTTGGCGATGGCCCCGGTCTTGGGGTCGATCGGCGCGCTTTCTTTATTGATGATACGGGCGCGGTCGAAGCCGGTCTCGAAGCGGGCCAGATCCTCGCGCGCCTTCTCATTGGTCTCGGCGACATAGACGGTGCGCATGCAGGTGAGGTCGATGCCGTCCGTGGTGAAGCCTGCCTCCGCCATCTCGGCCCGCCAGGTCTCCGCCGCCCGGCCCAAATTGCGATAGGTGGCGACGGGATCGCCCAGGATCGGCAGGCCCTTCTGCGCGCAGCGTTTCACCGTGTCCGGGCTGATCGAGGCAATGTAGGTGGGCGGACGCGGGCGCTGCAGCGGCTTGGGCTTCAGCGTGACGTCGGCGCAGCGATAGAACTTGCCCTCGTGGGTCACGGCGTCCTCGCGCCAGAGCCTGAGGATAAGGTCCAGCGCCTCGTCGAACCGGTCGCGCGCCTCGGAAAGATCGATGCCGAAGCGGGTGAATTCGCCCGACTGATAGCCGCGGCCGACACCGAAATCGACCCGCCCGTTCGACAGCATGTCAAGCTGCGCGATCTCCTCCGCCACGTTGATCGGGTTATGCAGCGGCAGCACGATGATGCCGGTGCCCAGCCGGATGCGCGAGGTCCGCGCGGCGAGGAAGGAGAGCAGGCCCGGAATGGAGTTGCAGAGGCCGTAATCGCGGAAATGATGCTCCGCCAGCCACACGCCGTCGAACCCCATCTCCTCGAGATATTCGACGATCTCGATATTGTAGGCGTAGACCTCGCGCTCGCTCCAGCCATTGTGCTGGTGGAACAGGTGGAAGGTGGAGAATTTCATGTTGCCGCTCTTCCCTCTCCGATCGCGCGCGCCACCCGGCCCTCGGCGTGAC
>CAZNNJ010000349.1:0-6327 GCA_964574305.1 uncultured Rhodospirillales bacterium
CCGGCAGCATTTCGTCCATTCCAAGGTGATGGCCTGGGTCGCCTTCGACCGCGCCATCAGGTCGGCCGAGGAGTTCGGCCTGAAGGCTCCCGTCGAGCGCTGGCGCGAGGTGCGCGACAGGATCCATGCCCAGGTCTGCGAGCGCGGCTTCGACAAGGACCGCAACTCGTTCGTCCAGGCCTATGGCAGCACGGCGCTGGACGCCGCCTTGCTGATGATCCCCAAGGTCCGCTTCCTGCCGCCTTCCGATCCGCGCGTGAAGGGCACGCTGGCGGCGATCGAGAAGGGGCTGCTGCGCGACGGCTTCGTGCTCCGCTATGACAGCGGCGTCACCGAGGACGGACTGCCGCCGGGGGAGGGGGCGTTCCTTGCCTGCAGCTTCTGGCTGGTCGACAACTACGTGCTGCAGGAACGCTATGACGAGGCGCGCGACCTGTTCGAGCGGCTGCTCAGCTTGCGCAACGACGTCGGCCTGCTGGCCGAGGAATACGATCCCAAGGCCGGGCGCATGCTGGGTAATTTCCCGCAGGCTTTTTCGCACCTGGCGCTGATCAACTCCGCCCGCAACATGATGATGACCGACGGCAAGCTTCATCCGCCGGGGGAGAAGCCGCATGAGCTTCATCCTGCGGTGGGCGGCGTGCGGTAGGGTCCCGCTGAACCCGTCATTGCGAGCGCAGCGAAGCAATCCAGAGTCTTACCGATAGGTCTTGGGCTAACGGCCCTGGATTGCTTCGCTCCGCTCGCAATGACGAATCAATTGCCGATAGGTTCCAGCCGATATTGCTGTAATACGATCTTTATAATTTAGCGGACTTCGTCTTCTCGAATTTTTATGGCGCGGATTTTAGCTCTTAGGGGCCGCTCTTCTTGGCGGCTTCGCAATGGAGCAAATCTTGGCGCAATTACGATCCGCGGTACTGCCGATCGATCGGGCCTGGCGTGAACGCCGCCGCGACTCCGGTCAGGACATTGCCGAGATCTATAACCGGGCCGGCGCCGGCTATGCCGCCTATGCCGATGGCGAGCTCTCCCGCATCGAGGAGACCTATGCCGCGAGCCCGAACTTCATCGAGCACGCCGCCCACCTGCTGCTGGTTGCCCACCGGCCGCCTGAGCGGAGGCAGTCGTGAGGAACTGGCTGGCGGTCCTGTCGCCGGTGACGACGATGGGGATGATGGTTGGGGGAAACGACCTCGCCTCCATGGGGAGAGGTCGGCGCGCAGCGCCGGGTGAGGGGGTGATTCCGCTTGGTCGGTGCTTCCCAGACAGGCTCGCTGCGCTCGCCGCCCCCTCACCCGGAGCGCATACGCGCTCCGACCTCTCCCCGTTGGGGTGAGGTTTAGTGAAGGCACTTTTGAAGTAAGAGCGAATACGAGTTCAAAATGCTTGAGTTCAACTACCGGCAGGCCGGGGAGAAACGATCGCCGCGCCATCTCGATGATGGGATCTCCTTCGTCGTCCGCTATGCCGCGCCGGGTGCGGGGCAGGCCGAATGCGAGAAACGCTGTCATAGCCGGACCACGGCGCTCAATTTCTGCGTCATCCTGCGCAATCTCGGCGGCCGGCCGATCGAGCTGCTGCAGCTGATCCGCGGCCGGCCCGACGCGGTGCTCGACGGGCCGGATCTGGAGGCGGCGATCGACATTCAGCGCACACGGCTGGAAACCGAGGCTGTCCCGCCCTGGCGTTAGGCATCGGGCAATGCAGTGCTGTACGGCGTCGATCTGGAGAATTTGGCGCGTGGAGCTTTAGGAATTCATCCGCAGATTTCGCAGATTTCGCAGATTGTTTTGGCCGTCATTCCCGCGAAGGCGGGAATCCATTTCCGGCCTCGGCGCTAGCGGATGGATGGATTCCCGCCCTCGCGGGAATGACAATCAAGAAAAATCATAATCTGCGGAAATCTGCGTAATCTGTGGATAAACAGGATTTCCTCACCCCGCCTGATCCGGGTTCAGCCATTTCCGATACTGCGCAAACCTCTCCGCCGCCATATCGAGGAAGATCCGGATCTTGGCCGGCAGGTGGCTGCGGTTGGCGTAGATGGCGTTGATGGTGAACTCAACCGGCCGGTAATCGGGCAGCAGCCGCACCAGCCGGCCTTGGGCGACCTCGTCGGCGATCAGGAAAGACGGCGCCAGGAAGATGCCGCGCCCCTCCAGCGTGAAGGCGCTGAGCGTTTCCGCGTTGTTGGTGATCAGGTTGCCGGTGATCGGCGCCGACACGACGCGCCCGTCCGGGTCCTCGAACCGCCATTCCGCGCCGAAAGGGTAGAAGGCGTAGCGCACGCAGTTATGGTCGGCCAGGTCCGAGGGCTTGGCCGGCGCCGAGTGCGTTTCCAGATAGGACGGGGCGCAACACAGCACGTGGCGCCAGCTGGCCAGGCGGCGGATGATCAGGCTGGAATCCTGGATCGGCGTCGTGCGGATCACCAGGTCATAGCCCTGCTCGATCAGGTCCACCATTGCCTCGCCGGTGGTGAGCTCGACCGACACTTTCGGATAGAGCGCCAGGAAATCCCCGATCACCGGCTTCAGGAACCGGGTCATCACCGCGGCGGTATAGACCCGCAACTGTCCCTGTGGCGTCGCCTGCTGGGCGCCCGCGATCTGGTCGGCCTCCTCCAGATCCATCAGCACCTGGCGGGAGCGTTCGTAATATTCCTTGCCGATATCGGTCAGGCTGACCTTGCGCGTCGTGCGGTTCAGCAGCCGCACGCCCAGCCGGTCCTCCAGCGCCTGGACATGGTTGCTGACCATCGTCACCGACATGCCCAGATGCCGCCCGGCCGCCGAGAAGCCGCCGCGGTCCACCACCTGGCCGAAGACCTCAAGACTGGTCAGCCGATCCATCGCCGCCTCCGATTATCCAATCCTGGTTGATGATCTTTCCAATTCTTCGCGGATTATCACATTGAGAAGGAGCCCGCATCTTCCAGTCATGCAATTCACGGCGGTCCAAACCGGGCAGCCTGATCGACAGGAGGATAAAATGGTTGAAGTTATCCGCGCCCAGGCCTTCCCGCAAACTGCCCTGCCGGCCCCGGCCGAAGAGATCAAGGCCCTGCGCGGCCGCATCGTGAAGCGCGCGGCCCTTGGCGTTGCGCTCCTCGCCGCCACCGCGCTGGCCGGCGACTTCGGCTACGACTACTGGACCCAAGGCCGCTTCATGGTGTCGACCGACGACGCCTATGTGCAGGCCGACTACACCACGGTGGCGCCGAAGGTCTCCGGCTATATCGCCGACGTGCTGGTGCAGGACAACGAGAGGGTGAAGGCCGGTCAGATGCTGGCCCATATCGATGACCGCGACTTCCGGGCGGCCCAGGCCCAGGCCAAGGCCGGCGTCGACGCCGCCGAGGCGGCGATCCATAACATCGACGCCGAGCTGGCATTGCAGCAGTCGATGATCGACCAAGCCAAGGCGGCTACCTTCGCCTCCCAGGCCTCGCTCAAATTCAACAAAGCCGATGTCGCCCGTTACAGCGACCTGGCCCAGAACGGTTATGCCTCGGTTCAGCGCGCCCAGCAGAGTGAGACGGCGCGCTCCCAGTCGGCAGCCGAGCTGCAGCGCGACCAGGCGGGGCTGGTAGCCGCGCAGAAAAAGGTCGCGGTGCTGGAAACCCAGCGGGTCCAGGCGGTGGCCGAGCGCGACCGCGCCCAGGCGGTGCTGCACCAGGCCGACCTCAACCTGTCCTACACCACCATCACCGCGCCGGTGGACGGCACGGTCGGCGCCCGGTCGCTCAGGGTCGGCGCCTTCGTCAATGCCGGCACCCAGCTGATGGCGGTGGTGCCGCTCGATGCCGCCTATATCGTCGCGAACTTCAAGGAAACCCAGCTGACCCGCATGCGGGACGGTCAGGAAGTGACAGTGAAGGTCGACAGCTTCCCCGGGGTCAGGATTACCGGCCATGTCGACAGCCTGTCGCCGGCCAGCGGGTTGGAGTTCTCGCTGCTTCCGCCCGACAACGCGACCGGCAACTTCACCAAGATCGTCCAGCGCATCCCGGTGAAGATCGTTCTCGACGACGCCCATCTGGCCAACCTGCTGCGCGCCGGCATGTCGGTCGAGCCGACGGTGAATACAAAAGCGGCGCAATTATAAAGTCCTGGCGGACAATCCTTCCACAATTTCCCGAATTATCGCGGGCAGGCTGAGGGTGCATCCTTCTCCTGTCCAAATCAGGGAGTTCGCGCCATGACCGTCATTACCGCCGACCGCTTCAACCAAGCCGGCAAAGCCGCTCCTGCCCAGGCCCAGGCTGAGGGCGGGTTGCGCATGTGGACTGCCGTCATCGGCGCCACCTTGGGTGCCTTCATGGCCGTGCTGAACATCCAGATCGTCAATGCCTCGCTGGCCGACATCCAGGGCGCGATCGGCGCCGGCATCGACGATGGCGGATGGATCTCCACCGCCTATCTGATCGCCGAGATCGTCGTCATTCCGCTGTCGGGCTGGCTGGCCCAGGTCTTCTCGCTCCGCACCTATCTGCTGACCAACGCCGTCCTGTTCCTGGTCTTCTCGGCGGCCTGCGCGCTCGCCCAGAATCTCGGCCAGATGATCGTTCTGCGCGCCATCCAGGGCTTCTCCGGCGGCGTGCTGATCCCGATGGCCTTCACCATCATCATCACCATGTTGCCCAAGGCGAAGCAGCCGATCGGGCTGGCCCTGTTCGCCCTCTCGGCAACCTTCGCCCCTGCGATCGGCCCGACCATCGGCGGCTATCTGACCGAGAATTTCGGCTGGCAGTATATCTTCTACGTGAACCTGGTGCCGGGCGTGCTGATGGTCGCGATGCTGTGGTTCTCGCTCGACAAGAGCCCGATGAATCTCGGCCTGCTGGCCCGGGGCGACTGGCCGGGCATCGTCACCATGGCGATCGGCCTCTCCTGCCTGCAGACCGCGCTGGAGGAGGGCAACAAGGACGACTGGTTCGGCTCGCCCTTCATCGTGAAGCTGGCCGTCACCGCCGCCGTCGCGCTGACTGCCTTCATCGGCATCGAGCTTAACACCGCGAAACCCTTGCTGAATCTGCGGCTGCTGGTCCGGCGGAACTTCGGCCTCGGTATCCTGGCCAATTTCCTGATGGGCATCGCGCTCTATGGCTCGGTCTTCATCCTGCCGGTCTATCTGGCCCGCATCCAGGGCTACAATTCCGAGCAGATCGGCATGGTGCTGGCCTGGACCGGCATCCCCCAGCTGATCCTGATCCCGCTGGTGCCGCGGCTGATGAAGCGGTTCGACGTGCGGTTCATCATCGCCGTCGGCTTTGCCCTGTTCGCCGCCAGCAACTTCATGAATGTCGAGATGACCGGCGACTATGCCGCCGACCAGCTGCTGTGGCCGAACATCGTCCGCGCCGTCGGCCAGGCCCTGGCCTTCGCCCCGCTGTCGGCCATCGCCACCGCCGGGATCGAGCATGAGAATGCCGGCTCGGCCTCCGCCCTGTTCAACATGATGCGCAACCTGGGCGGCGCGATGGGCATCGCCGCCCTCCAGACCTTCCAGAGCAAGCGTGAGCAGTATCATTCCAACGTGCTGACCCAGTCCGTTTCCGCCTTCTCCGAGGCGACCCGGACGCGGATCGGCCAGCTGACGCATTATTTCATGACCCACGGCATTCCCGACCAGGCCGCCGCCACGGCCAAGGCGATCGCCGCGGTCGGCGGCCGGGTCCGGCAGCAAGCCAACATCATGGCCTTCAGCGACACGTTCTTCTTCCTTGGCGCCGCCCTGATGGTCGCGCTGGTCGCCACGCTTCTCTTGAAGAAGGCCGACCACCTCGAAGCCGGCGGCGGCCACTGATCGCCCGAAACTCGAGATCGTAAGGAGACAATCATGAGCGTTTTGGTTCTCGACCGCCCGGCCGCAGCGCCGCAGAAAGTCCGCACGATGAAAGCCTGGCGCGTGAACATATTCGGCGGCGCCGACGCCATGACCCTCGAAGACGTCCCGCTGCCCCAGCCGGGCGCGGGAGAGATCCTGGTCAAGGTTGCCGCCGCCGGCGTCGGCCCCTGGGATGGCTGGATCCGCTCCGGCCGCAGCGCCCTGCCGCAGCCTCTGCCGCTGACCCTGGGCTCCGACCTGTCCGGCACGGTGGTGGCGGTGGGCGAGGGGGTGACGGATTTTGCCGAAGGCGAGGCGGTCTATGGCGTCACCAATCCCCGCTTCGTCGGCGCTTATGCCGAGTATGCGGTGGCCAAGGCCGACATGATGGCCGGCAAGCCCGAGAGCCTCACTGACGCCGTGGCTGCCTCGGTGCCGGTCATCGCGGTTACCGCCTGGCAGGCCTTGTTCGAGCAGGCGCGGGTGGGGCAGGGG
>CAZNNJ010000350.1:0-515 GCA_964574305.1 uncultured Rhodospirillales bacterium
ACCGGCGAGGCCGTCCTCGTGTTCTTCGGCGACCCGGCGGAGGATCCCGACCCGGCGGGCCATTTCCGCTTGATTGCGGTCGGCGGGGTCGGCGCCGGCCGCGATATAGTCCTCTATGCGGCCGCCCGCCCCGAAACCGGCGACGATCCTTCCCTCGCTCAGCACGTCGAGGGTTGCGAGCTGCTTGGCTAGGACAAGCGGATTGTGGATCGGCAAAACGATGACCGTGGTCATCAGCGAGACCCGGTTGGTCCAGGCGGCGCAGGCGCCCAGCAGGCTGAACAATTCCAGATTGGGGAACGCCATCCGCTCGCCCGCCGCCAGGGTCGAGAATGGACCCTCGTCGATTTCCGTCGCCCAGCGACGCACGAGGTCGCGGTTGAAGCCCGGCTCGATCACCGGCAGCGTCATTCCTACGTCCATGGTCCAGCCTCCCAGCAACGACCCCAAAGAATCCCGACATGTTTTCCATTCAACAATAGCGCTACGACGCCAACCCCTCCCGAATAACCCGG
>CAZNNJ010000350.1:525-6323 GCA_964574305.1 uncultured Rhodospirillales bacterium
CCCCTCCAATGTCCACCCCCCCGACAAAGACGCCCAAAGATTCTCGAATGGTTTGCATTTAAAAAATGGGGCTAGGACGCAAACGCTTCGCGAATATCCCGGGCGGTCGCAAGCGTGCCGCCGGTGCGCTGAATTTCCCTGGCCGCCCCTGCCACCAGTTCCGCATTGCTGCTCTCGCAGCCATACGCCATATCCTCCAGCCAACCCGCATATGGCCTCCGCGCATAACCGTGGGCTCGATCAGCGGGGTGATGTCGCAGCGCAGGCCGGCGACCATCCGGGATTATGGTGACAGTTTGCTTTTAGCAAACTGCAATTGAACCCAGACCATCCCCTGACGTTGGATTTGTGGCGAGTCTAATTCCGCCGTGATACGCGAACACGATCCAATTCGGCTGTCACGATCGCTCTTCGTTCAAGCGCGCTGCCATGATCCGACAGCACTTGCAGTACACGCGCCGCCTGCTCCGTGTACGTCATTTCACCCGCCATGCGCAGCACGCCGCTATGCGCAGAGCCGTCGCGAAAGATCAGCTCTCCAAAATCCTTGTCTCGGGTAATGAGTATTCGGTCCGTCTCGACGGCGTACCGAAGGTTTCGCGGTTACCCGGATCGCGTGACCATTCCGCCGTCCACTCAGTATCGAAGCCCGTCACACGCAAACGCCGTACGACCAAGCCCGCTACGCAAGAATCAACCAGTAGCCGCACGAGGAGCCCGCGTCTTTGGCCGATCGGTGCGTCCTAATTCCCGTGCGGCAAACAGAAGACAGGCCTGGATATCCTCGGCTTCGAGAAATGGGAAGTTCGCGAGAATGGTTTCGCGCGTTTCACCGGCAGCCAGATCGGCAAGAACATGGTCGACCGCGAGCCGGCGGCCCCTGATAATCGGTTTTCCACCTAAAATATTCGGGTCGATTGTGATGCGCGCCAGCAACGCGCCCGTCTCAGTCTTTGTCATCCTCTGCCTCCGCCGGTAACGACGAAAACGTCATCAGGGCCAAACTTCGATTTGATTGGCCGGATAATAGTCTACAACCCGCGTTTTTTACCATGCGTCAAGGCGTGTCGCAAAAATCGATGCACTGAAAATCCAGGCAGACAGCGTAGCAATCCTGCCTACTCAAGACCGCCAAGGCGGCTACAGACGCGCCGCTTCATCGGCCTCAGCCAGCGCCGCGCGAACATCCTGCGCACTCGCCAACGTTCCACCTGCCCGCTGAATCTCCTTCGCCGCCCCGGCCACCAGCTCCGCGTTGCTGCTCTCGCAGCCATAGGCCCTGTCCTCCAGGCCCACCCGTACATGCCCCCCGCGTGCGACGGTAGGCTCGATCAACGGCGTGATATCGCAGCGCAGGCCGGCCACCATCCAGGGCGCGCGCGGGGCGTGGTCCTGGAGGGTGGCCAGATAGGCCTCCAGGCCGTAGAGCTTCGGCGGGAAGCCGAATGTGTAGCCTTCTGCGAACATGAAGCGGTAGGTCGGGGTCTTCAGCCTGGGGAAGCGGGCGGCGAGCGCGGCGCCCAGGCGGATGAAGCCCGGCTCGAAGATGGCACAGCTCGGGTTCAGCCCATATTGCTCGGCGATGGCGAAGCCGGCGCGGATGTCGGATTCGACGTTCAGATAGACACTGCCGACCTTGTCCTGCGCGATCTCGTCATAGCCGCAAAGATTGACCGAGCCGGGATCGACCAGCGACCATTCGATCAGCCCGCGCCGCGCCAGCGCCTCGACCGGTGCGTGCCGATAGGCGCCGACGCCGCTGAGCTCGGAGCCGCCTACCGGGTCGCTGGGCAGGGTCGGATAGACGATGACGTCCACCTTCGAACGGATACCCTCGATGATCCTGGCATAGATGTCGGCATCGTCCTTCTGGCGGCCGGTTGCCGGGTCGTAGGGGTGGACATGGATGATCGCGGCGCCCTCATGCGCGGCGGCGATGCCGTCGGCGACGATCTCCTCGACCGAGATCGGAATCCGCGGCTGGTTCTTGCGCGTCCATGGGCCGCTGAGCGCGGCCTCGAGCCAGGTTTTCGGCATTCCTTCCCCCAATCGCGACGTGCCGCGATATTACCGGCAATCGGATATGTGTCGAGGCGGCCATTTTTCAGTCGGGAAATACTATTACGACCCGGAACGGCAATTGACTCATCTTCGGATCGAAGGCACCTCTTTGCGTTGCAACATAAATCGCCTGAGCAACGAAGATCGGTTGGGATGTGACGGAGCTGACGAACGCGGAAGCGTCCAGCCCTGTGAAGCCGGACCCCGTCTATGACGAGATGGTGACCGGCACGGGGCAGGTGCGTCCGCACTGGCAGAAATTGATGGGCCGGCTGTCGCCGCTCGGCGCCACCGCGCTCGAAGACCGCCATGACGAGGCGGTCCAGCTGCTGCGCCAGCACGGCGTCACCTATGCCGTCTATGGCGACCCGCAGGGCGGCGAACGTCCCTGGCCGCTCGACCTCGTGCCCTTCATGATCCCGGCCGAGGAATGGCGCACGATCGAAAGCGCGGTCATCCAGCGCGCCCGGCTGCTGAACGCGGTGCTGGCGGATGTGTACGGCCCGCAGAGCCTGATCGCCGACGGTTCGCTGCCGCCCTCGCTGATCCACGCCAATTCGCGGTTCCTGCGGCCCTGCCGGGGCACCATGCCGCCCAGCGGCATGTATCTCCATTTCTCGGCCTTCGATCTCGGCCGCACGCCGGATGGGCGCTGGGAGATCCTGTCCGACCGCACCCAGGCGCCGAGCGGTGCGGGCTATGCGCTGGAGAATCGGAGCGTCATCGGCAGGGTGCTGGCCGACAGTATCGGCGACGGGCAGGTCCAGCCGCTGGCGCCCTTTTTCTCCGCCTTCCGCGACAGCCTGCATGGGTTGAGCCGGCTGAATTCCCGCGTCGTGCTGCTGACCCCCGGCCCATATAACGAGACCTATTTCGAACATGTCTATCTCGCCCGGCATCTGGGCATCACTTTGGTCGAGGGCAGCGACCTGACCGTCCGCGACCGCGAGGTTTACCTCAAGACCCTGAGCGGGCTGGAGCGGGTCGGCGTCATCCTGCGCCGGCTGGATGACGATTTCTGCGACCCGGTGGAGCTCAGGGCCACCAGCGCGCTCGGCGTCGCCGGGCTGATGGAGGCGGTGCGCGCCGGCAATGTGGTGATGGCCAACGCGCTGGGCAGCGGCGTGACCGAGGCGGCGGCGTTCAAGCCGCTGCTCGGCTCGCTGGCGCGGAAGCTGATCGGCGCCGACCTGGAAATGCCGGAGATTCCGACCTGGTGGTGCGCCCGCAAGCAAGACCGCGACCATGTGCTGGCCCATCTCGACCAGCTGGTGATCAAGCCGGCCTTCGCCTTCCTGGGCCGCAAGCCGGTCTTCGGCGGCGACCTGACCCGGGCCGAGCGGGAGGCGCTGGCCCAGCGGATCAAGGTTCAGCCGGTCGGCTTCGTCGGCCAGGAACGTGCCCGCCTCTCCACCGCCCCGGTATGGAACGGCGAGAGGCTTGAGCCACGGGCGATGATCCTGCGCGTCTTCGTCGCCGCCATCGGCGACGGCTTCGCCGCGATGCCCGGAGGCCTCACCCGCACAGCGCCCAACGACCAGCCGATCATCTCGATGCAGCTGGGCAGCGGCAGCAAGGACAGCTGGGTGCTGGGACCGGTCGGCGAGGCCCGGACAACGCCGGTGCCGAGCAATATCGCGTCGCTGCCCAAGGCCAATATCCGCCGCGTCGCCGCTGGCGAACTGCCCAGCCGTGTTGCCGACGGGCTGTTCTGGGTGGCGCGCTATGCAGAGCGATCGGACAGCATCGTGCGGCTGCTGCGCACCCTGCTGATCGGGGTCACCGACGCGATCCAGCCCTGGCGCTATCGCGATGCCGAGCCGGTGCTGAACCTGGCGGCCTGGCGCGAGCTGGTGCCGCTGATCGACCATCCAGGGTCGTTCCAGCCGATCTCGCTGGTCCAGGCCGCGCTGCTCGACCCGGCCCATCCGTGTGGGGTCGTCGCCAACTATCAGCGGCTAATCAACGCCGCCCGCCGGGTGCGCGACCGCATGCCCCACGATTGCTGGCGCATCTTCATGGCGCTGGAGCGGCATATCCAGGAGCCGGTCGGGCCCGTGGTGCGGGTGCCGCCGGTGCGCCTGTTGCTGCGGCTGGAGGAGTTGATCACTCTTGGCGCGGCGCTGCAGGGCGCGGTCAGCGAAAGCATGACCCGCGACGCCGGCTGGCGGTTCCTGGAGATCGGCAAGCATATCGAACGCGCCATCTCGCTGGTGGAGATGATGCGCGGCCTGCCCAAGCAGCCCCATGCCCTCCAGTCCGAACGGCCGCTGGAGGAGCGGCGGCTGCTGGGCGCAATCCTGGCACTGACCGACCCGCGCGGCAGCCAGGGCGCCAATGCCATCACCGCGATCAGCCCGGAGCCGATCGAGGGCGGCTTCGACCGCCAGGCGATGCTAAGCGCGGTGCTGGCCAACGAGGCCGATCCGCGGAGCCTGGTCTATCAGCTATCCGCCCTGGCCGAGCATATCGCGGCGCTCCCCCGCCCCTCGGGCAACCTGCCGACCGACCAGGGGCTGATCGATTCCGCGGTCCATATCGCCCAGTCGGCCCGCGACGCGGTGCCGGACGCCATCCTTCAGGCCTGCCAGCCGCACCCGGTGCGCGGCGCCTTCGGCGAGATGGAGGACCCGCTGCGCCCGGCCTTCGCCCGGCTGGATCGGATGATCCCGCAGATATCGGACCTACTCACCCAGGCCTACTTCACTCATGTCCTCTATCGCTCAGCCTGAAAATATAGTGCCTGTGAATGCGCCGTCGCGCTGCCCCAGCGTGCGCTATCGCGTGCGCCATTCGAGCTCGTACCGGTATGGCAACGACATCATGCTGGCGCACCACCTGCTGCACCTGACACCGCGCGCGGTGGCGGGCCAGAAAGTGCTGGCCTTCCGGATGGAGGTCGAGCCCAAGCCCTCGGTGATCGCCGAGCATCGCGACTATTTCGACAATCCGATGACCTATATCGAGATGCACGAGCCCCATATGCGGCTTACCGTGCACACCGATATCGATGTCGAGGTCGAGGAGGACCGGCCGCCGGTGGCGGCGATGGATACGCCGTGGGAGGTGCTCCGCGACCGGCTGAACGACCCGGTGGACGCCGGCGCGCGGGCGGCCAGCGCCTTCGCCTATGTCTCGCCGATGATCCTGCCCAGCGCCGACCTTTACGATTTCGCCCTGCCCTCCTTCCCGCCCGGCCGGCCGATCGGCGAGGCGGCGATGGACCTGACCAACCGCATCCACGCCGAATTCACTTTCGACCCCGAGGCGACCACGATCTCGACCCCGGTGGCCGACGTGCTGGCCGACCGGCGCGGCGTCTGCCAGGACTTCGCCCATCTGGAGATCGGCTGCCTGCGCTCGATCGGTCTGGCCGCCCGCTATGTCTCGGGCTATCTGCGCACCCTGCCGGCGCCCGGCAAGCCGAAGACCATCGGCGCCGACGTCTCGCACGCCTGGCTCTCGGTCTGGTGCGGCGAGGACAGCTGGATCGACATGGACCCGACCAACGGCCGTCCGGGCTCGTCCGACCTGATCACGCTGGCCTGGGGCCGCGACTACGGCGATGTGAGCCCGCTCCAGGGCGTCATTATCGGCAGCTCGATCCAGCACATGACCGTTGAGGTGGACGTCGAGTGATCTCTTAGACTGTCATTCCCGCGAAGGCGGGAATCCAGGATGTTTTATCCGCAGATGGCCGCAGATTAACGCAGATTGAAATCCACTATTGCCGCCTG
>CAZNNJ010000351.1:0-6321 GCA_964574305.1 uncultured Rhodospirillales bacterium
GCACAGCGTGCCGCCAAAGAACACGCCGCCGGCGAGATAGGCGGTCTTGACCACCTTGAGCGGCTGGCCCGCGAACGGGTCGCCGCCCGTCGCGAAGGTTGGGTTCGTGTGGCAGCCGTTGCACGCCCCGATTGCCGAGACCAGATAACTGCCCAGCCCAACCTGGTTCTTGTTCAGCCCGTTCAGATTGAGGGTAACCGGCGCGATCTTGAGCCCCTCCGCGATCCGCGCGACGTTGCTGTCCGCCGCATGGGCGCCGGGCGCTGCCGCCGTCAGCGCCAGCGCCGCGGCAAGCAGGGAAACGCGTTTGACGAAACTGCCGATCGTGGATTTCATCGTCATACACCTTGAGCAGGGGAAGGTTATCGCCGGGAACGGGCGACGCACCCCAACAGACGGCTCCGGTCTCACCGTTATTCCGAGCCCGCAGGTGAACATTTCATGACGGAATTCCTTGGCGCTCCGCCGAAACGGATCGTACTAAAGGCCAAGGACTGAAACGATTTCCAGGGGAGGAGCGGCGATGGACCGCGAGCTTCGGATTCTGCTCGACGAGCGCGCCATCAGCGCGGTGATGAACGCATATTGCCAAGCGATGGATACCGGCGCGCACGAAGCCTGGCTGGACTGCTTCACCGCCGACGCCGTCTATGACGTGGCGCTCCCCGACGGCCGCATCTACGCGCGGCTGGAGGGCGAGGCCGATTTCAGGCATTTCATCGCCAACTACACGGTCCTGCCCGGCCACAAGCATGTCTATGTGACGCCCCTTTTCGCCATCGACCCGGAGGCCGGCACGGCGACCGTCGACGCCTATTGGTTCATGCTGTCCGGCAGCGAGAGCAAGGCCGGGATCAGCTCGCTCGGCCGCTCCCGTGATGTGTTCGTGAAAGGTGCCGATGGAAAGTGGCGGATGAAGGAACGGCGGGTAGCAACCGAGGGGATAGCGGTGGCGTAGGGCGGCTTCGCCGTTGTTGACGCCGGAACGGTTTCCCTTCGTTATACATCCGGAATTACTGCCATTTCCAAACGCGCTTCCGTGAGAACACCCTAAATGTCCCTGGCGACCGGTAGCGTCTCAATCTCCACTTCACGAGATCGCTCGCTGAGCCTAGTCTCCGTCATCGCCAGCGCCTTCGTCTCGACCCTCACCTTCGCCATCACCACGCCTTTGCTCGCAGTCAGGCTGGCGGCCGCCGGGCTCTCAGGCGGGTGGATCGGGCTCAATACCGGGGCGGGGGCGGCGGCGATCCTGCTCGTTTCGATGGCGACGCCTTGGCTTGGGCGGCGGCTGGGCAGCTTCTGGGCGCTGATGCTGTCGATCCTGGTGATGGCGCTGGGCGTCGGTCTGCTGCCGGTCTGCGACGGGATCGCCGGCTGGTTCCTGCTGCGCATCCTGATCGGAGCCGGCATCGCCGTGCATTGGGTGATCAGCGAGGTCTGGGTCAACAGCGTGGCGGAGGAGGCGGATCGCGGCAAGGTGGTCGGGGCCTATGTCGCCGCCGTCGGGCTTGCCTATCTGGTGGCCACGCCGATCCTGCTGGCGATGGGAACGAGGGGCAACCTGCCGTTCGCCGTCGTCACCATCATGATTGCCACCGCCGCGCTGCCGATCCTGGTGGCGCGGCGCCTCGTGCCGGCGCTGCCCGCCGCCCGCAGCACAGGAACGCTGGGCGCCATCCGGCGGCAGCCCACGGTCATGGGCGCGTCGCTGGTCTCCGGCGTCGCCATCGCCGGCGTGCTCTCCTTCCTGCTGCTCTATGTCGAGCGGACCGGCATGACCGAGCAGGCGGCGCTGACGGCCTTGGCGGCGGTCGCCATCGGCAATGTGCTGCTCCAGGTGCCGATCGGCATGCTGGCCGACAAGGTGGGGGCCGAGCGGCTGCTGATCTCGGTCGGCACGGTGGCGTTGATCGGGCTGATGGCGATGCCGTTTCTCGAGCCAATCGGTCTGCTGCGCTGGCCGTTCCTGTTGCTGTGGGGCGGCTCGCTCGGCGGCTTTTACACGCTGAGCCTGACCCAGGTCGGCAGGCGCTTCAGCCCAGCCGAGCTGCCGGCGGCCAATGCCGCCTTCGTCATCGTCTATGAGATCGGCGGGCTGCTGGGGCCAGTCACCAGCGGATTCAGCATCGATCTGTGGAACCCGCACGGTGCGCTGCTGCCGCTGGCGGCGGCCTATGCGCTGTTTATCGCCGGATCGCTGATTGCCGGGGCGCGGCGCACCTAGCCCCGCTGGTCCTCGAAGCGGATTTCCGCCTCCGCCATCTCAGGATGCTGGGCCTCGCCGGCGAGCACCGACGGCTTGAACTGCGCCGCGCGATAGCCTTGCCCGCCCTGGCCGGCATTGATCCGGGCGAACCAGCCGCCCCGCATCAGCCTGAGACGCGGCATGCCGAGATACTCATAGTCGCGGAAATATCCGTAATTGACGTTCTGCCGGCGCAACTCCGCCTCGAAGCCGGTCAGCAGGGCATGAAGCGCCGACGCCGGCACGGCCTGGGTCGGCTCGACATGCAGGATATAGCGGCGGTCGGCCTGGTCGGCGACGACCTGGAAATGACGG
Source organism: uncultured Rhodospirillales bacterium (assembly GCA_964574305.1). Lineage (GTDB taxonomy): Bacteria > Pseudomonadota > Alphaproteobacteria > BOG-932 > Roseiterribacteraceae > BOG-932. The sequence continues at coordinate 2,564 of CAZNNJ010000351.1, forward strand.
AGCGTAATGCCAAGCGGCGCGGCGCTGACGGCGATCGCGGCGGTGACGTGGTCGATGCTCATCATCTCGCCTTGGATGTTTTGGATATTGTTGCCTTTGTAGAGGAAGCGGATGCGGGGTGCGCCGTCCACCATCTCGCTCACGCGGATGACGTCGTTGATGGCATAGCGGTAGAGTCCGCCGCTGGTCGTCACCACGACCTGATAGTTCTGGCCGGCCTCAAGCTCATGGGCCAGCAGGGCCGGGGCGCCGTCTTGGCCGAAATCGGCCTCCGGGATGAATTCGAAAAAGGCGGAATGCAGCGCCAGCGCGCTGTCGGGCGTGCCGTTGGCGAGCGGGATCGAGAAGATGCCCTCGCTCGCCATATAGCCGATGTCGCGGAGCTGGAATTGCTCGCCGCACCATTCGCGCAGGGACGGCGCGAAATGCCCCATCGAGCCGCCGAGCCAGACGCCGACAACCTCGAAATCCGGCCAGTAATCGGTCGGACGCAGCACTCCATGGGTCTGCCTGGCCTGCATCAGGGCGCGGGCCCTGGCCGGGTTGGGCGCCAGGTCGTTGACAGCGGCGGCGCGGATATGCGCCGGCACCTCGAACCTGCTCGACAGCGTGCCGTCGTGAATGTCCTTGATCAGCAGCTCGCCCAGCCTGTCGGCTATCTCGAACATCGATGTCAGTCCGGCGGGGTTGCCGGTCACGGCAAAGCTGCAATTCCGCTCCAACGCGAAACGCAGCATCGTATAGAAGCGGGCCTGCAGGTCCTCGATGTGATAGACGTCGTAGGTGCTGGAGTAGTGCTGCCGGACGAATTTCGGCAGGCGGAAATAGAGGCTGCCGGACACCGCTCCGTAGGGGACCTTGGCGTCGGTGTAGGCATCGATGCCGGGATTGACCAGCGCGAATACCCGTCCGTCCAGCATCCGTGGATTGTCCTTGAGGGCCGCATAGAGCCAGATGCGTAGCGTCTGCTTGGCTGCCGCCTCGCACGCCCGAGTGAAGGGGATCATCTTGGGTGTGCCGGTGGTGCCGGTGGTCCAGTGATAGAGGACCGGCGGTTCCCGGGTCAGCGCGTCGTGTTCGCCCTTCACCACCCGATCGATATAGGGGCTGATCTCGGTCCATTGCCGGACCGGCACCTGCCGCCGGAAATCGGCAATGCCGCGGATGGCGGCGAAGCCGTGCTCCTTCCCGAATGCCGTGTCGCGGTTACGGCCGACCAGGGTCTCCAGCAGGGCGCGCTGTGTTTCGGCGGCTGCCGACTGTTGGCGCATGAAATCGTCGATGGTCGATCTGCGGACATCGTCCGATGCCCTTACCTGGTCGCTCAATCCCGCACCCGTCCTGCCAATACTTCATTGGTGCAAAGGTCTTGCCGTTTCAGACCTTTGGCTTGTTGAACGGAACTATAGGGCAGGGATTGTGGCGATGACGACTAAAAATCGTGCTTTCGTTTCGATTTCGACGATTTTTTTCCGAGATTATCTCCGGGAGTTCGGATTCCCGAGGCTGTCGTAAGGCGGGATGGCAGTCGAAATGGCAGCTGGCCAGGGGGAAATAGCCAGCCGACATCGATTATTTTTATACTGAAGGAAAGTGGAGAATGTTATTTCCGCGGAATGGCTTCGAATATTGACGTTTCCGCGCGATGGCTCGCCGAGCGGGTGGGGGATTGCGCCGTCGTGCCGACGACGGTTTCGCGGGAATGACGGGATGAAGCAGGCACAAAAAAGCGCCGGACCGTTGCCGGTCCGGCGCTTCGTTCAAGCGTTGACGTTTAAGCGTCCAGCCGCTGCTGGTGGGCGGCGTTCTTGATCGACTTCTGGAGCTTCTCGAAAGCCCGGACCTCGATCTGGCGGACGCGCTCGCGGCTGATGCCGTATTCCTGGCTCAGGTCCTCGAGCGTGATCGGCTCGTCCTGCAGGCGGCGGGCAGTCAGGATGCGGCGCTCGCGGTCGTTGAGTGCGCCCATCGCGTCCTTCAGCAGATGCTTGCGCTTGCCCAGCTCCTCGTTTTCGGCGAGGCGGATCTCCTGGTTGTCGCTCTCGTCGACCAGCCAGTCCTGCCACTCGCCGTCGCCGTCCTGGCGGAGCGGCGCGTTCAGCGAATGGTCCGGGCTGCCCAGGCGGCGGTTCATGCTGATCACGTCGGCCTCGGGCACGTCCAGCGTGGTCGCGATCTTGTTGACCTGTTCGGGCGACAGATCGCCCTCGTCGATCGCGCGCATCTGGCCTTTCAGCTTGCGCAGGTTGAAGAACAGCTTCTTCTGCGCCGCCGTGGTGCCCATCTTCACCAGGGACCAGCTGTGCAGGATATATTCCTGGATCGCCGCGCGAATCCACCACATTGCATAGGTCGCCAGGCGGAAGCCGCGATCGGGCTCAAACCTTTTAACTGCCTGCATCATCCCCACATTACCCTCAGAGATCAGCTCCGAGAGCGGGAGGCCATAGCCGCGATAACCCATCGCGATCTTGGCGACGAGACGCAGGTGGCTGGTGACGAGCTTGTGCGCGGCGTCGATATCGCCGTGTTCGCGCCAGCTCTTGCCCAGCATGTACTCTTCTTCAGGCGCCAGCATGGGAAAGCGGCGGATTTCCTGGAGATAACGGGAGAGATTGCTCTCCGAACTGATGACCGGAATGGTCGGTGTTGCTGCCATTTGTAAACTGCCTCGATGGGTCCTTTTGCTCGGGCCCCACAAGCGCGCCCCTGGTTACTAATGCGGGGGGCGCCCCTATTGTTCACGACATGCTCGCGATTAGCTTCGCGATGTCATTCGGCACGGGCGAACTGTAACACATCTCCATATTCGAGACCGGGTGCAAAAAGGTTACCTGGGTTGCATGTAATGCTTGCCTCGGCAGCGATTTTGCGAGCGCCGGCGCATCCTTCGGCAAGCGTTTCAGCCCATAGGCTGGATCGCCGACCAGGGGATGCCCGATATGGGCCATGTGGACACGAATCTGATGGGTGCGTCCGGTTTCGAGCCTGCACTCGACCACGGATGCGGTCTTGTAAGATTTGAGCGTACGGTAGTACGTAACCGCTGGCCTTCCACCGTGGGTGACCAGAGCCATTCGCTTTCGATCGTTGGGTCTGCGCCCGATATTGCCCTCAATCCTGCCTGTTGCCGGGATGGGTTTGCCCCACACCACGGCTGTATAGATGCGTTTGAGGGTGCGGGTTTGCAACTGGGCCGCCAGTGAAATATGCGCCCGGTCGGTCTTGGCGACGACCATCAGCCCGCTCGTGTCCTTGTCCAGCCGATGGACGATACCCGGCCGCCTGACCCCACCGATGCCCGAGAGCTGGTCGCCGCAATAGGCGAGCAGGGCGTTCACCAGGGTCCCGTCCGGATTGCCCGCGCCGGGATGGACCACCAGCCCGGCTGGCTTGTCGATCACCATCATGTCCTCATCCTCAAACACGATGGTGAGCGGAATATCCTGCGGTTGGGGGATCGCCGCGACCGGCGGGGGGATGTCGATGACGATCTGCTGGCCTGCCCTGGCCTTGGCCGAGGCATTGCTCACTGGCGTGCCATCCCGCGTCACCCGCCCTTCGGCTAGCATTACCTGGATACGCACGCGTGACAGGTCTGTCAGCGTCGCCAGCGCGCGGTCCAGCCGCTCTCCGACGACGGCTTCAGTCAGTGTGACTTCGATCCGGCGGGCTAGAGGTGGCTCATCCCGGATATCTTCGTCCAGGTCGAGGTCTTCCGAAAATTCTTCGCTCATTAAACGCAGCAACACATATCG
>CAZNNJ010000352.1:0-1010 GCA_964574305.1 uncultured Rhodospirillales bacterium
GATCGGCTTCACGTTCCGCTTGTCCCACTCGGGCTTCAGGCGCGCGACGGCACCGAGCTCGGTGGTGCAGACCGGCGTGAAATCCTTGGGATGAGAGAAGAACAGGCCCCAGCTGTCGCCGAGCCATTCATGGAAGCTGATCGGCCCTTCGGTGGTCGGGGCCTTGAAATCCGGAGCGGTGTCGCCGAGTGCGAGGGTCACGGGGGTCTCTCCTTATTAGGGCTGTTGATCCGGACATCCCTGATCGGCGGCCTAGTCGCTTGTTCGTGCGATAAAATACCATCCGTTTCCCACGCTTTTCAACAATCGGTTTTCGGGAAATTTTGATCTAGCCCGTTCGAATCGATCTGGATTTCAGACGATCCCGGCCACCTGCAGCACGAGCCAGACATTGGCGGCGCCGATCACCGCGAAGAGCGCCCAGGCGGTCGCCCGGGTCAGGGGGGAATTGACGAACCCGCCCATCAATTCGCGGCTGCCGGTGAACCGGATCAGCGGCCACATGGCGAAGGGCAGCTGGAGGCTGAGCACGACCTGGGAGAGTACCAGCATACGGCCGACGGCATGCTCGCCCAGCAGCAGCACGCCGGCCAAGGCCGGCCCCAGGGCGAGCGCCCTTGTGATCAGGCGGCGTTGCCAGCAGGGGATGCTGAGCCGCAGGAACCCCTCCAGGATCACCTGCCCGGCGATGGTGCCGGTAAAGGTCGAGCTCTGGCCCGAGGCGAACAGCGCGAGCGCGAACAGCACGCCCGCCGCCGCGGTGCCGGCGATGGGGTCGAGCAGATGATCGGCGTCCTCGATATCGGCGACGTCGTTATGGCCGGAATAATGGAAGGCGCTGCCGGCCAGGATCAGGATCGCCGCATTGACGACCAGCGCCAGAAGCAGCGAGGCGATCGTGTCGGTCCGCACGAGCCTGATCGCCTCGGCGATATTCCCCTTGCCGCTGCGCACGATGCGGGTCTGCACGAACGAGAAGTGCAGTGCGGGGTTAGTCGGCCTCACCGTCC
>CAZNNJ010000352.1:1020-6286 GCA_964574305.1 uncultured Rhodospirillales bacterium
GCGGAGACCGGCGGGGGGTTTGGGTCTGTCGGACTGTGGCGGATTGTGTGGGGAGCATTCTGCTTGCGGCGGGGACGGTTGCGGGTCTGCCCGATGGGGGAGTGCAGATGGGGTTTATCCGGCATAACCGTCGCGCCCAGTATGCCGATGGCGAGATAGAGCGGCTGCTCGCTCGACAGCAGCTTGACCGACGGCACGATGCCCGCGGCGACCGCGCCCCAGCGGGTCGGCACGAAAGCGAGCTCGACGAAGAAGCAAAGGCCGATGGTGACGACCAGCCCGAGGACGATCGCCTCGACCTGGCGGAAACCCCGCCCCTTCAGCCCCAGCACGATCAGCGTATCGAGCGCCGTCAGCATCACGCCCCAGGGCAGCGCGATGCCGAGCAGCAGCTTGAAGGCCAGCGCCGAGCCCAGCACCTCGGCCAGGTCGCAGGCGACGATGGCAAGCTCGGCCATGCCCCACAGCGCATAGCGTTGCCGCCAGCCATAGGCCTGGCGCGACAGCACGGCCAGGTCCTTGCCGGTAACCAGCCCCAGCCGGGCGCTGAGATTTTGCAGCACGATGGCGGCCAGGCTGGACAGCACGACGACGAACAGCAGGCCGTAGCCGTAGGACGAGCCGGCCTGGATGTCCGTCGCCCAGTTGCCGGGATCCATATAGCCGACCGCGACCAGCAGCCCCGGCCCGGCGAAACGCAGCGCCTTCTTCCATGGTGCCAAGGCCGGCGGCACGAAGACAGTGCCCTTGACCTCGGCGGGGCAGAAGGGTGCGGTGGCAGTTTTGGGAAGGCTGACCATGCGGCTGGTATAGTACGGCTGTTTGGCGCGAAACTAGGTGGCGGAATGGCCGAAAAGCAAGGCTCTAGCAGCACCGATCGAAAGTGGGGAATTTCTTGCGATCACACCATCGAACTGCACATTCCGCGACGCTCCGTCGCGCCCCACCCATGAAGACGCCACTTGATTTGCCAAGCGGAGCGACTCGTGTTTTCCTTTAGATAATGAAAATTTTAGGGACGCCGAAACCGGGCGTCCACGGGCCTGGCAGGATGTGAGAAAGACGATGCGTGAAGTTGACAGGATAGCGATCGAGGACGCTCTGCAATCCAACCCCCTGGCGATCGCCGAGGCCGAAGGTCACCTGAAGAAAGGCCTTCTGATCCTGAGCCAGGAGATCGGCCTGGTGGCGACCAGCAACGTCGTCTCCAGCATACTGGCCCGCTTGCACGGTGACATTCCGGACGGCCGGCTGCACTGACCGCATGATCGAAGGGCGAGCGGACCCCGCCCTTCGCGGACTAATGTAAGGTACCCGTCGTGGTGGGCGACGACAGCGGCTTCGGCGTCTGTGCGTCCAGCTGTGCCTGATTGCGCTGGGCGAGGGTCGACAGCACCTGCTGCGACTGGATATGCGCCAGCGTGCTGCCCTGGATCGCCAGCTGCCCCTGATTATAGATCTGCTGCGCGTTGTTGAGCTGCTGCTGCTGAAGCGCGAGGCCCGCCGCGGCGTTCTGCGCGGCCGCGCTCGCTCCCGGATGCTGGGCGAAGGCCGGGCTGGCGGAGAGCACCGCCAAAGCGGCGAGGCTGCTGATAAGATATCTCATGATCGGTCTCTACCGGTTGCCATCCCTTTCCAATTCGGGTCCTTCTCAATTTGGGAACGGTCCGGCGGGTTTGAAGGGAACGCCCTACTCCCCCTCCACTACGATCTCCGGCCTGTCCTCGCCGTCGGCCAGCTCCTCATGCCATTTGCCGTCGGCGGTTTCGAACATGATGGCTTCGGTGTCGCCGGGGGTGCGTTGTTCGGCGGCGACGGCGCGGGCTGCGGCTATGGCCGCCTCACGGGTGCGGTAGGTTTCGGCGAAGACGCCGCCCTGGGTGTAGGTCCAGCCGCCGTCATGCGGCACGATCTTATAGCTTACATGCGCCATCGCTCGCCCTCCCCAATCCGGATCGATGGGCGGAGCCTAGCACAAAACGGCCACCGGCCGCTCGTTCAATAATGCGGCGGGGGCGGTTCCGGCGCGTCGCCGGCGCTGCTTTCGAACTCGCGCAGCTCATCGGTCAGGCGGCTCAGGCGATAAGCCAGGTCCTCGATCTGCTTCCACTGATCGGTGAGGGCTGCGTTCAGGTCCTCGATGGTCTGGTCCTGATGGGCGATGCGCATCTCCAGCGCATCGATGCGCTGGGTCAGGGTCTGGGTCTCGGTCATGGGCGCCTCCCGGAGGGAAGAATTTTTAGCCACAGATTACACAGATGAACACAGATAAAGATTTTCGCTGCGTGATTTTCCGCGGCCGATGGCGGCAATTAAATCCGGATTTAATCTGTGTTCATCTGTGTAATCTGTGGCTAAATTCTTAATCTCACGGCGCAACCGGCGTCGCCGCAGGCAGCGGGAAGCCCTTCTCCGCCGCCACTTGGCGCAGCAGGTCCGGGCGGTCGGAGATGATGCCGTCGACGCCAAGGTCGATCTGGCCGGCGATGTCCTTGGGATCGTTGACCGTCCAGACGATGACCTGGAGGCCCAGCCGATGCGCCTCCGCCACGGTGTCCTTGTCGACGTCCTTGTAATAGGGCGACCAGGCTTTGCCGCCCGCCGCCTTGACCGCGGCCGGGACCGAGCCGCCATGCCGCATCGGATCGAAGCCCGCGGTCCAGGGCGACGGCTTGTCCAGGAAGATGTTGGCGAAGAACGAGGCCTGGCTGGTCAGATAGACGGTCGGGATCGCCGGCGCCCGCTGCTGGACCAGCTGAAGCGTCCGCCAGTCGAACGACTGCACCATCACCCGGCCGGCGAAATTCTCGCGTTTGAGCAGGTCCAGCACCAGCGTCACGAACCGGTCCGGGTCCGGCGCGTCAGGGATCAGCGGGTTGAGCTTGGTCTCGATATTGAGGCGGACATGGCCGTTGCCGGACTTGCGGACCAGGGCGAAGACCTCGGCCAGGGTCGGGATGCGCGTCCCGGGGATCGCCGTCTGGTCTGGGAACTGTTTGGCATAGTCGCTGCCCGGCCGGATGACGCCGACATCGTAGGTCTTCACCTGCGCCAGCGTGAGCTGGGTATAGGGAATGCCGGGCGGGGCGACATAGGCGCCGTTCGCGTCGCGGGCAAGATCGGGGCTCAGCCACCGGTCGTGCGACACGACGATCACCCCGTCCTTGGTGACGCCCATATCGAGCTCCAGAGTATCGACCCCCATCGACAGCGCATTGGCGAAGGAGGCGAGCGTATTCTCGGGCTTGAGCGCCCGGCCACCGCGATGGGCCTCGATGTCGAGAGACTTGTCGGCGGCTCGGGCAGTCATGGTCACCATGAGCATGGAGATGGCGATCAGGGCTGTTCGGCGAAAGCCCGGCATGTACATTCCCTCCCCTGCGACTTGCGCCGTTTTATAGGCTGCCCCAATGCCCCTGACCACACCGCCCGCGCTGCCCTGCCTGCATCCCAGCACCCTCTTGATCCCCGGCCGGCTGGTCGATCTGGAGCGGGCCGATGTCGCCCGCCATGCCGCCGGGCTGTGGACGGCGATCGGCGCCGATCCAGAGCTGTGGAGCATGATCCCGCCCGGCCCGTTCGCTGGCCTGGCCGCCTTCACCGACTGGTTCGCCGACCGCTCGAGCCGCGCCGACGCGACGCTTTACGCGATCGTCGACAAGGCGAGCGGCAAGCCGGCCGGCCTGTTCTTCCTGCTGGGCGTGAATACGACCATGGGCGTGGTCGAGATGGGGCTGGTCTACGGCCTCGGCCTAACCCGCCAAACGGCCGGCACCGAGGCCTTCTTCCTGCTCGCCCGCCACGTGCTCGACACGCTGAGCTATCGCCGCCTGGAATGGCGCTGCGGCCCCGCCCACACCGCCTCCCGCCGCGCCGCTGAACGCTTCGGCTTCACCGAGGAAGGGACGCTGCGCCAAACCATGTGGACCAAGGACCGCAGCTGGGACACGGTCGTCTATTCCATCCTTGACCGCGAATGGCCGGAGATCGAGAAGCGGATCGAAGCCTGGCTTGCGCCGGAGAATTTCGACGCGGACGGGCGGCAGATCAGGTCGCTGAACGGAAGAAGATTTTAGCCACAGATTGCACAGATTAACGCAGATGAAGAATTTCGCCGCGCGGCTTTTGAACCGCCGAAGGCGGAAAACCCGGATTTCATCTGCGTTAATCTGTGCAATCTGTGGCTAAAATCTTCTTCCTACCCTACCCAATAATGGGCCACGAACAGCACCGCCAGGATCGCCATCGGCCAGCCAACCTCGCGCAGCCGGCCTGACAGCAGCTTCACCCCCGCATAGGCGATGAAGCCCAGCGCGATGCCGTTGGAGATCGAGAAGGTGAGCGGCATGGCGAGCGCGGTGACGATGGCCGGGGCATATTCGGTGACGTCGTCCCAGTCGATCTCGGTCAGCGCGCGGGTCATCAGGCAGGCGACGAACAAAAGCGCCGGCGCGGTGGCATAGGCGGGGACGCTGCCCGCCAGCGGCGCCAGGAACAATGAAGCCAGGAACAGCGCGGCGACCGTCACACCGACCAGCCCGGTGCGGCCTCCGGCCTTAACCCCCGCCGCGCTCTCGATATAGGAAGTGACCGGCGAGGTACCGAGCGCCGCCCCCGCCAGCACCGACAGCGAATCCGCCAGCAGCACCCTGCGCAGGCGGGGCAGCGTGCCGTCGGGCTTGAGCAGCCCGGCCTGATGGGCGACGCCGATCAGCGTGCCGGTCGAATCGAACAGATCGACGAAGAAGAAAGCCAGGATGACGGTGATCGCGCCGAGGCTGAAGCTGCCCTTGAGGTCGAGCGCCAGGAAGGTCGGCCCGAGGCTGGGTGGCAGCGACACCACCCCGCCGAAGGGCGAGATGCCCAGCAATATGCCCACGGCGGTCACGCCCAGCACGGCGATCAGGATCGCCCCCGGCACCTTGCGCGCCTCCAGCGCCACCATGGCGATGAAGCCCAACGCCGCCAGGATCGCAGCCGGCGCATGCAGGTTGCCGAGCGTGATGTACGTCTCCTTGTCCGCAGCGATCACCCCGGCGCCTTTCAAGGCCAGAACGCCCGCTTCATCGATATGCTCGAGATGGTCGGCTGACAGGGCATGATAGCGGGCCGCCAGACGCGCGCCGCCCAGGTTGGAAAGCTGCTCGGCATGAATCTTCACCGGCAAGCGGAGTCGCTGCGCTGCTTCGAAAACCCGCTCGGTCTGAGCGAGGCTGAAGGCAATGTTCTCACAAAAGACGTCTACGGCGTCCACCAGGCCTTCGTT
>CAZNNJ010000353.1:0-6256 GCA_964574305.1 uncultured Rhodospirillales bacterium
GTCGGACAGCGGCCGGCGCGAGATGGGACTCGGTGCGTACCCGGCGACGACGTTGGCACGCGCAGGAGAGAAGGCCGCTGCCTGCCGTCAATTGCGACAGGACGGCAAGGACCCCATTGAGGTGCGCGAGGCAGAAGAGCGTGCAGCTCAGGCTGAAGCCGCCCGCCAGATGACCTTTAAGGAATGCGCAGAAGGCTACATCGCCGACAATCAGCACGCTTGGAAAACCGAAAAGCATCTGACGCAGTGGCGAAATACCCTTAAGCGATACGCGTACCCGGTCATCGGGCATCTGCCTGCCCGTGAGGTCGATGAGCCCCTGGTACTCCAGGTGCTTCGGCCTATTTGGCATATCAAAACAGAAACTGCGACCCGCGTTCGTGGACGCATTGAGTGCGTGCTCGACTGGGCGAAGGTGCAGAAACAGCGCGAGGGCGAGAATCCTGCTCGCTGGCGAGGCAACCTCGCCATGGTCTTGCCGAAACAGTCCGACATTCAGGAAGTTCGGCATCATCCTGCCCTGCCCTTCGAGCGAATCGGTGAGTTTCTGGTTGCGCTGCGGACACGCGAAACTGCTGTCGCTGCGTATGCCCTTGAATTCCTTATCCTGACACTTGGGCGGACAAATGAGGTGCTTGAGGGACGATGGCCCGAAATTACGGGATCTGGCGCATCCGCGCTCTGGGTCATCCCCAAGGAGCGGATGAAGTCCGAACGTGATCACCGGGTTCCCCTCTCCGCCGCTGCCTGGGCGGTCCTGGAAAAGGTTCGCCCGCTCGCACGAGAGGGAGACTACATTTTCCCCGGCTTCAAACGGGGACGGCCGTTGTCCAACATGGCTTTGGAAATGCTCATCCGGCGTATGAACGGCAAAACCCAGCCGCCCCACTGGTGCGACATCAATGGTGAGGCAATCGTGCCTCACGGTTTCCGCTCCACTTTCAAGGACTGGGCCTCCGAGCGTACCAGCTTCGCAAACGAAATCAGCGAAATGGCGCTGGCGCACGCGATCGAGGACAAAACGGAGGCCGCGTATCGACGCGGCGATCTAATGCTCAAGCGGCGCAAGCTGATGGATGCATGGGCCAGATACTGCAATGCGCGGGCTGCGAACCAAGACAATGTTGTCCACCTGCCTCGCCTAGGAGCAGCGAATTCCGCCTGAGGCGTGAGGCTCACTCTTCCTTCAGGAGAGTTTTGAGTGACCGGACGTGGACAAGCCGCCGCCGGCCCACGGTAGTGGAGCTGACAGATCCACTCGACAGCAGCAGATACATTTTTGCTCTGCTGATGCCGGTTGCCTGGCATGCATCGCTGATCGTGCAGGTCAAGCGTTCAGCAAACGGCATAGCCTTCGAATCGGCTTTATTCAAAACCTCTGCACGTCGCGATGCCGCTTCGGGACCAGTCTCAGAGCCGGTCATATTCTCCTCCAAGGCAAAGGTTCGGGAGTTAGAGATCAACCATTATGAGCGGACTTAGGGTCTACCGTCCGATTCGCGCCGCCGATTCCAAACCAGTTGGGCAGTCGCCCCATCGTCGGATGGGAAGAGGGCCGCGTTCAGCGGTGCAATCAGACTAGGGTCGTCGAGCTTCACACGCAGGTAGTCCCTCGGGATCTCGCCGGAAGATCGGGATTCCCACGCTTCGCCTATTCGGGTGTGCCCGAAAATCAGGTGGAATGCTGGCGCAGCGGCGTCGGCGCGATTGTCGTTTGGAACGAGCCGGACCTTCGCATTGATGGACAATGTCTGGATCGCTCCAATCCATCCGCCATCGCTCGCCGGCTTGAATGTCCCGATGACGGGCATCGCTTATGCCTCCTTGCCAGTAGACGGCGTCAGCGGCGCTTGGCGCGGTGGGGTCGAGGACAATGAGACGGGATTGGCGGGTACGATTGCCTTGCGCGCCTTAACGAACTCGCGATCACTTTCGAGAAATGCCTCGAGCATGAATGGGATCAGTTCAGCGACCGGCTCGTCCTCGCCATATGCTGAACGATAAATGTCAGCGTACTGGCGTAGCGCCGCATTGAGATCAGATGACACCGTGATCGTGATCTTCGACGGGGTCCGGTCGGGGAGTTTTGCAAGCTTGAGCTCGGGCATACTGGCCTCCCTCAACCTCGATATGGGCGTAAAATCAGATCCTTATGCACGATGACGCGCAGTGGCCAACCGGGCCGGATTTTTAGTGTCGGCTGGATATTCAGGTCTTTCTCGACGATCCGTTGGCCGGCCTGGTTCGCGCTCTGCTGGGTGGATTGCTGGATCGCTTGGACCAGATTGCTTTGCCCGCCGCCGAACGTGACCTGGGTGCCGACGCCCAGCAGCGTGGACATCGCGATACCCTTTAGCAGTGTCCAGGTGTGATAGTCGACCTCATCCTCCAGACCGGCGTAGCCCGCGGCGTCGGTCGCCGGGAGATTATCGATCTGGATAGACGATCCATCGGGCATAACGATGCGCTGCCACGCGACGAGGGCCCTACTTTGGCCGAAGGCGACCACGCTGTCGTAGCTTCCAATCAGCTTGCTGCCTTGGGGAATAAGCAGCGTCTGGCCCGAAATCGAATCTCTCACCGCTTCGGTTACCTGTGCCGTGACCAAGCCAGGCAGGTCTGAATCGAGCCCGGTCAGCAGGCTGGCCGAAATAACCGTCCCGGCCATCACCTCGTAGGGGGAGGCCGGCGTCTGGAGGGCATGGTCGTTGTAGATGCTTTGCGCTTCGGCCTGATTGAGAAAGTCATTCTTCCGCTGCTGGTCATTCTGGTCGCGCTCAAGATCGAGATTCAGATGTGGCGAACCGGAAGATGGCTCGACAGGTGGTGCGGTCGCAGGCGTCGCTGGAGCGCCGGCAGTCGCCGAGGCGGGCGTAAAGCCTGTGCCATGCTGCTGGGTCAGCTTGAAAAACACACCACCCTCGCGTGCCTGCTGCGCTTGCTAGGCTAGGCGCAGCCGCTCCGCGCGCGCAGCCTCGTCTTCTGCATTGGGACCAGTCGGGCTGATGCCGAGCTGTTTTTCACGCTCCACGATCGGGGGGCCGAGATCGCCGGGTAATGGCGGACCCAGCTGGGTCTTCGGCTTCGGGATCTGGCTGTAATCCTTTGGCAGACCCGCAAGTCCATCGGGAGTGCCTTTGGCCCCGCCGGCATACAGTTCGTCATCGCCCTGCGCAATTCCGCCAACGTGGTCTTGCAGCGCGAACCAAGTCACCCCGAATATCGCCGTGCAGCCAACAGCAGCGATCCCGACCAGAAGGTTGCGCTTGAAACGTACCGTGCGACGCGGCGTCGCCGTCAAAGTCAGAGCTTCGGGACTGACCTTCGCGGGCCCTGAGGTGTCGCTCACGACCCACCCCCGGCATGCGCCGCCGACGCGACCGTATCCGTGCGGCTGATCCGAACCACCTGCTGCGGATCCTGTCCCAGCCGTAGTTCCGCGGCGGCGAACAGCCGATCGACGATGTAGTAGTTATGCCGGACGCGGTAATTGACGAGTTGGTTGTCACCAAGTGGCCCGACCACGAACAGCGGCGGCGCCTCCCCCTGATCGATACGCGAGGGGAACTCGATATAGACGTGCGTTCCGTCATCGAAGGCACGCGTCGGCCGCCACGGCGGGCTGTCGCCGGTGACCTCGTAGCGGAAGTGCAGGTTTTCCAGCGGCACGTTATCCGCGATCGGCGCCACGGCCTCCGCGCGCTCATTCTGCTGATGCAGGGCGACCAGCTGATCTTGCGGATAGGTCCAGGAGATGGCGGCCATCGACGTCTTGTCGGTGCTCTCCATCACCAGGCGGTCGCTGCGCCGGTCTGTCATGATGACGAGATTGGTCTTGAGGCCGGTTGCGAATGGCTTCACGAGAACGTGGGCTTGCTTTCCAGCCCCAGTGCCGCTGCTGGTGTCACCAACGACCCAACGGACAGTGTCGCCGGCCGAAACCGAACTCAACGTCTCGCCAGGCTGCAGTGTGACGTCGGTCACCTGCTCCGGCGCCGCATAGAGCCGATAGAGCGCGCCCTCTGAGAACGGATAGACCTGGACCGCGTTGACGTATCCGTGCGCCGTCGGTTCCTGGATAGCGGCCGCATTCGCTGCGTCTACCCGTGCGGGCGGAAGCCCCTTTTCCCGCGAACCATGGGATGATGGCGGCGGCATTAGCTGGCCGGGGAGTGGCAAAGGTGTCGGGGTCGCGACAATCTGGACCGGCTTCGGATCGGGCTGAACCGAAGCCACCTTGAAGTCGCCGGTGTCATAGCTGATCGCCGGTGGTTCCTCGCTAGAGCAAGCCGCGAGCGCCAGGAGAGAGGCGACCGTAATAGCCAGGGAAATAGGCAGCCGCATGGCGGAAGTCCTCCGTATAAGCCGTCAGTGGGGATTGGTGCTGGTGTCGAGTTCGCGGGACCAGGCTATGTCGGTCACATAGAGCCCGAGCGGATTCTTCCGAAGTGTCTCCGCGGTTCGCGGGGCTCTGATCGCGGTAGCGAGAATGCCGGTCCAACGCTCGGTCGCTGAAAGGCTGCCCTGACGATAGATCTGCTCCGTCCACTTCACCTGGAAGGACGTGTCGGAGGCGCGGACGACGCTCGTGACCTCAACCGAAACGCTCCGGTCGCCGATGGCTGTGAACGGATCGTTGGCTCGAGCGAAGTCACCGAGGAAGATTGCGGCCTTCCCGCCGACCAGATCGTACGCCTCCAGCCAATTGCGCCGCACGAGGACCGGATCGATCGAAAGCGAACGCACATCAGTGATGAAACGTCCGAGATACCAGGCGATCTGGGCGTCTTTCGGCTGATAGGACTCTACCGCTGGCGCCACTGCCTGAACCTCGCCCAGCCGGTCCACCTCGACGACATAGGGCGTGATCCTGCTCTGCGCCGATTGCCAGACGAGCCCGCCGGACAAGACGACGGCAAGCGTCATGCAGCCGTACGCCATCAGGCGCCAATTCGCCGCTTGAGCGCGCGCCGACCCAATCCGGTCGTCCCAGACCCGCGCCGCTTTTTGGTAGGGCGTGACCGGCTCCGGCGTGTGGCCATAGCGCTGCAGCGTTCGCTTGAACGGCATTTCTTAGTCTTCCTCTTGGTCGAGTTCGGGATTTGCGGGTGCGCCGGGCCGGTCGCCTTCCTTCACGGCTTGCGTGGCGAGCTGGCTCGTATGGCGGGCACGCTGCTCGGCGCGCAGGCGCCGGGCCCAATCCGGCGCGCTTGAGGCGCTATCGCCGGTCGATCCCTCGCGTGGCGACTGCTCGGCGCTGCTATCCGGCTTACCACCGGTAGCCCTCAATGCTGCCTCCCTTCCGGCCTGCACACTGTCGGAGAGCGAGCCTTTGAAGCGGTCAAAAGCCGATCGCGCACGGTGGGTGCCGGCTCCTACTCCCGCGCCAGCGATCCCACCTACGCCGCCAGCAACGCCCGCCACACCCGTAGCCCCGGAGGTCGCCCGGCCGATGCCGAAGGCAGTGGAAGCGGCCGACCCCATCGCGGTCCCCGCCCGGATCGCCGTGAGGCCACCAGCGCCAGCAGCCCGAAGTAATCCGGCGCCGCCCATGGCAGCCCCGCCAGCCAGCATCGCTGCGCCGGCCAGCCCGCCGGCGGTGCCGATCGCAGCGCCCGCACCGAGTTGGGGCGCGCCGGAAACCAAGCCTGTCGCGATCGCAGGACCATAAATCCCGAGCCCGAACAGCGTGATGGCTGCAAGAACCAACGACATCGCGCCCGACAGTGTCGGATCCTGGCCTTGCGCGGCATTCGTGAAGGACGAAAAAAGCGTGCTGCCAATGCCGACGATGACCGCCAGGACCATCAGCTTGATTCCTGAGGAAATCACGTTGCCCAGGACGCGTTCGGCGAGGAAGGCCGATTTATTCCAGAGAGCAAACGGGACCAGCACAAAGCCTGCCAGGCTGGTCAGCTTAAACTCCAGGACCGTGATGAAGAGCTGAACCGCCAGGATGAAAAAGGCGAAGACAACGACGATCCAGGCCAGCAGTAGGACGACGATCGTTACGAAATGGCTGAAGAATGTCGTCACGCCGATCAGCGAGCCGGCTTGTTGTAGAAGCGGCCACGCCGCCTGGAAGCCGGTACCGGCGAGCTTCCCGGGTAACAGCAGGTCGCCTGCGCTGAGCCCTGATCCAGTTGCCTGAAGCCCGAGCGCCGCAAAAGAGTTGAAGATCGCGGTCGAAAGGGTCTGGAAGTTGCCAATGATGAAGGCGAACGACCCGACATAGAGGGTCTTCTTTATGAGACGT
>CAZNNJ010000354.1:0-6253 GCA_964574305.1 uncultured Rhodospirillales bacterium
TCCACATCGGCACCATCGCCGGGAAGTTGAACGGCGTGATCCCGGCGACGACGCCCAAGGGCTGGCGCAGCGACACGGCATCGACGCCGCGCCCGACCGCCTCGCTGTATTCGCCTTTCAGCATCTGCGGGATGCCGCAGGCGAACTCGACCACCTCCAGCCCGCGCGTCACTTCGCCCTTGGCGTCGGACAGGACCTTGCCGTGCTCGGCGGTGATGATGGCGGCCAGCCGGTCGCTTTCGCGCTCGACCAGGTCGCGGAAGCGGAACAGCACCCGGGCGCGCATATGCGGCGGGGTCGCCGCCCAGCTGGGGAAGGCGCCGGCGGCGGCTTCAACCGCCATGTCGACCTCGGCCGCCGAGGCGAGCGGGACCTTGCCCGTCACCTCGCCGCTGGCTGGATTATAGACGTCACCGAATCGGCCCGACCGCCCGGGCATGCGCTGCCCATTCACGAAATGCGCGATTTCCGCCATGTCACGATCCGCTGCCGTCATGCTGGGCTCTCCTTGCTGCCGACCCCAGACTAGCCGCTCGCGACCCCGGTTTCACACCCCCTTGCTCGACACTCACGCGGCGGCCCCCATGAGACCGATAGCCGTCTTACGTCAAAACTTGGAAATATTATGGATCAAAATCCCAACTTGCGGTTTAATCTAGTGTTATCGATGGGGCTGAGCATCGCATCGCCCCACGCAAGGGAGGAAGACCATGAGTCTGCGCCTTGTTGCGGCAGCAATCGCCGTATGCTTCACAGCTTCTCTTTCGATTACTTCGGCTGCCTTCGCGCAAGGTGACCAGCCCGCCGCGCCGCCGGCCCAGGCGAACCAGCCGCATACGGTCGACGAGATCATCGTCACAGCGCAGAAACGGACGGAAAGCCTGCAGAACGTTCCCATCGTCGTCACGACGGTGGGCCGCGAGCTGCTGCTCGACATGGGCGTCAAGGACATCAAGGATCTGACCTTGCTGACGCCGGGCCTGCTCGTCACGACGACCTCGAACGAGACCTCGACTACCGCCCGTATTCGTGGCGTCGGCACGGTCGGCGACAATGTCGGCCTCGAATCTTCGGTCGGGGTGGTGGTCGACGGCGTGTACCGGGCGCGCAATGGCGTCGGGTTCGGCGACCTGGGCGACGTCGACCGCATCGAGGTGCTGAAGGGTCCGCAAGGGACGCTGTTCGGCAAGAGCACCTCGGCCGGCGTCATCAATATCCTGACGTCCAAGCCGTCATTCGATTTCGGCAGCGATGCCGAGTTCACCGTCGGCAACTACAACGAATATGGCGGATCGGTCGCGGTCACGGGGCCGCTCGTCGGCGACACGGTGGCGGGCAGCCTTTATTTCGCCGACCGTCATCGCGACGGGTTCTATGACGTGGTGACCGGCCAGGGGCCGCGGACCATCAACGACGACCAGAACCACAATTACTTCACCCTGCGTGGCCAGATACTGGCCCTGCCGACCGACGAGGCGAGCTTTCGGCTGATCGCCGACTACAGCCACCGTGACGAGCATTGCTGTGTCGCCGTCGTCAAGGATCAGGGGCCGTCGGGGCCGATCATCGCCACGCTGGCCGGCGCCAATGGCGGGGAGCCGCAAGTGCCCAACCCGTACAACCGGGTGGCCTATGCCAACCAGGATACGACCCAGGATGTGATCGACTGGGGCCTGTCGGGCGAGTTCAACTACAAGTTCCCCGACATCGATGCCCAGATCACCTCGATCACCGCTTACCGCGAATGGAAGACGGTCTACGGCCAGGACCCCGACTTCACCACCGCCGATGTGCTGGTCCGGCATGCGAGCGATCTCAACAGCGACCGGTTCGACGTGTTCAGCCAGGAGCTGCGTTTTTCAGGCAAGTACGAGGACCTGGACTACACGGTGGGCGGGTTCTATGCGAACGAGGACCTGCACTCGAACTACAGCCTGCTGTTCGGCAAGCAGTATGACCAATATCTGAACCTGCTGTTTAGCACGCTGGGCGGCTTTCCGCCCTCGACCGGGTTCCTGAAGGCCCTGTTCGGACCCAACGCCACCTTCACGCCGGGCGCCGGCTCGATCGATCACTATCACCAGATCGACGACACCTACGCCTTTTTCACGAACGAGACCTGGCACGTCACCGACGCGCTGGACATCACCGGCGGACTGCGCTTCACCGATGACGAGAAGACTTTGAGCACGGTCAGCAGCAATGTAGGCGATCCCGGCCGCGGCTGCACGGCGATCAATTCAAGCCCGCTGATCGGGCTGATCCCGGCCTTGCAGCAAGTGGTCGACATCACCTGTCTGCCGTTCGAGAGCCCGAGCTTCGACCACTTCTCCGACCACCAAAGCTCGGTCGAGAAGAATCTGTCGGGCACGGTCAAGCTGTCCTACCGCCTGAGCCCGGAACTGCTCGGCTACGTATCCTATGCGCGCGGTTACAAGTCGGGCGGCTTCAACCTGGAGCGCGAGTCCTGCCCGAATGCACCCGGCTGCGCGCTGGGCGAGCTGACGGCACGGCGGGATACTCATTTCCCACAGGAATCCGCCGATTCCTACGAGGTCGGCGTGAAATCCACCCTGCTCGACCGCACGCTGCTCCTCAACGCCACTTTGTTCCTGCAGCACTATCGCGACTTCCAGCTCAATACCTTCAACGGGCTGGTCTTCGTGGTCGAGAGCGTGCCGGACGTCTATAGCCGCGGCGTCGATGCCGATTTCGTCTGGCTGCCGACGCAGGACCTGTCGTTCCAGGGCGGCATCACCGTCGCCAGCACCAAGTTCACCGAAGGCGACCAGTCGGCGCTGAATTCCAACGGCGTGACCTTCCTGGGCGCCCCCGGCTCGCGCCTGCCGCTGGCGCCGCTTTATTCCTGGTCGCTGTCGGGGACTTACAGCCACAATCTGGTGGCCGACCTGGTCGGAAGGGCAACAGTCGGGATCAAATATTCGTCGCACTACAATACCGGCTCGGACCTCGACCCGCGCAAGGAGCAGGACGCCTTCACCCTGGTGAATGCGCGGCTCTCGGTCGGGCCGGAGGACGGGCGATACAGCGTCGAATTGTGGGCGGAGAACCTGTTCGACACGCACTATCAGCAGGTCGCCTTCGACGCGCCGTTCCAGAACGCACCCACCAACGCGGTCGGCGTGATCGACACCTTCCTGGGCGCGCCCAGGACATTCGGCGCGACGTTTAGGGTGAAGTTCTAAACCACCCTGAGCTTCAGCCTTCGGCGCCGGGCGTTGAAGGTCGAGATATTGGCGAGGAAGCGGTCGATGCCGGAGAGCAGCCGCTCGACCTTGCGGTCGACCGAGATGGTTTCGTGCAATTGCATAATGTCGGGGCTGAGAAGGCCGCGGACATAGAGGCTGCATTGCAGGTTGCCGCAGAACATGTCGGTCAGCGTGTTATAGCCGGCGCCGTCGCGCGACCGGTGCGTGAACATCGCGATGCCGCGCGGCCCGTGCACGGTGCGGCAGATCGAGCACATATATGACTTCGCGGCAGTCGTCCGCACAGCCGTCCGCTCGAGCACCAGCCCGGTCGCCGCGCCATCGAGGGCGAACACCAGGAACGCCTTGTCGCCAGCCCTGTCGCACCAGCCGAGGAAATCGAGATTACGCCACTGGAGCTGGTCGAACGCCGGCATGCTGAGCTTCTGGCGGTCCTCGGCCGGGAAGGCCGAGATGACCTGATCGCGCTGGAGCGGGTTCACGCGGGCGCCCTACGAAAACGCGAAGGATTGGCCGACGATGCGTTCGGACTCGGCCCATAGACGTTCCGCTGTGTCCTCATCCAGGGCCTCCTCGATCACGCCGGCAGCGCCGAAATCGCCATAAGGTATATGTTCGGCAACACGGCAATCCTCAAGATAGAGGCCGGTGAGACCCTCCGCCTCAGGCGACACCGCCGCCCAGACCTGGGTGGCCGCCCCCTGGGCCGGCGTCTTCTCGGGCGAGCCGCTGGCCGACGACCAGGCGATCGCCTGCTGGACGTCCGCCTCGGTCAGGTCGCGCCATACCTCGGTGCGGATCGCCCCCGGATGAACCGCGTTGGCGGCGACGCCGAACGGCGTCAGCCGTTTCGCCAGCGCCACGGCATGCAGCACGTTGGCCCGCTTCGACTGGCAGTAAGCCAGATAGTAGATGTATTCGCGATTGCGGAAATTGAGGTCGCCAAGGTCGAGCCCGTCCATCCGATGGCCGGCCGAGGTCAGGATGACGACACGCGACGGCGCCGCCGCCTTCAGAGCCGGAACCAGCAGGCCGGTCAGCAGGAAATGACCGACATGGTTGCTGGCGAGATGCAGCTCCAGCCCGTCCTTGGTCAGCACATAGGGGCCGCCCATGATGCCGGCATTGTTGATCAGCGCATGGACCCGCGGGTGCGCGGCGAGGATTTCCGCCGCCCCGAGCCGCACGCTGTCCAGGTCGGCAAGATCGATCGTGACCGTCGCCAGCTTCGCGTCCGGCTGGGCGGCCCTGATCCGGTTCGCCGCCGCCGCGGTCTTGCCCGGATCGCGCCCGGCCATGACGACCTCGGCGCCCTTCGCCGCCATCGCCCGCGCCGTCTCATAGCCGAGGCCCGCCGAACCGCCGGTGACGACGATCGTCTTGCCCGTCAGGTCCAGCCCCGCCAGAACCTCGTCCGCCGTCGACCGGCCGTTGAACGCCATGTTGCTGCTTCCCCCCGAATGCGACAGCATCGTTCTAGCAGCCGGATCGCCCCCTCTGCCACAATCTCGGCAATATTTCGCTGCCGGGGTTCATGACCGAGATAGCGCTGGACTGTCCGCGCCCGTGCGCTACGCTGTCGTCGGAAAAACCAGCCTCGCGCATTTGCGTATAACGGAAAAGATTAACAATCGGCTGCTAGCATCCGTACAAGACTGACGTCTCGAAAGCAGGGCATCTCATTCATAACCCAACAAGGATGACGACGATGACCGATCCCAGAATGATGGCGCAAATCACCTCCAAGCCGGGCTTTTTGGCCGCGCTCGACCAGAGCGGCGGCAGCACGCCGGGGGCGCTCAGGACCTACGGCGTTCCTGACGGCAGCTATAGCGGCGACGATGCGATGTTCCGGCTGATGCATGAAATGCGGGTGCGCGTCATGACCTCGCCCGCCTTCACCGGCGACAAGATCATCGGCGCCATCCTGTTCGAGAAGACGATGGATGGTGAGGCCAACGGCAAATCGGTTCCGGCCTATCTGTGGGAAGACAAGGGCGTCGTTCCGTTCATCAAGGTCGATAAGGGCGTCCAGCCGGAAGCGGACGGCGTCCAAATGCTGAAGCCGATGCCGGAGCTCGACAGCCTGCTGGAGCGGGCGGCGAAGCTCGGCGTCTATGGCACCAAGGAGCGTTCGGTCATCCATCTGGCCTCCAAGACCGGCATCGCCGCGATCGCGGCGCAGCAGTTCGAGGTGGCCGAGCAGATCCTGCATCACGGGCTGATCCCGATTCTGGAACCCGAAGTGCTGATCAAGAGCCCGAACAAGGCCGAGGCCGAGGCCATCCTGCGAGACGAGCTGCTAAAAGGGCTGGACGCGCTGACCGGCGACAAGAAGGTCATGATCAAGCTGACCATCCCGGAGGTGCCGGACCTTTACAAGCCGCTGGTCGATCACGACCGGGTGGTGCGCATCGTCGCCCTGTCCGGCGGCTATGAGGTCAGCGACGCTTGCCGGCGCCTGTCGCACAATCACGGCATGATCGCGAGCTTCTCCCGCGCGCTGCTCGACGATCTGAAGTTGCAGATGAGCGATGCCGAGTTCAATGCCACCCTGGCGGCTGGGGTCGACGCGATCTACAAGGCCTCCGTCGTCAAGGCGTAGTCCCTAAAAGGACATCTTCATGAAGCCGGATACGGTGCGCGGCGGGCCGAGCGCCATGCCGTCGCCGATCCGGACATAGGACCAGTAGGCGGTGTCGAACAGGTTGGCGGCGCGCAGGTTCAAGGTCGCGTCCTCGCCGAACAGCACGGTCTGGTAGCGCAGGCCGAGATCGACCGTCGCCGCGTCGGGCAGGAAACCGGTATTGAGCGCATCGACCGGCCTGCTGCCGAAATAGTTGGCGCCGAGCGAGCCGGTCAGCCCCTCCAGCCCCGGTAACTGATATTCGAAATAGAGGCGGGCCTGGCGTTCAGGCACGTTGACCATGACGGAGCACACCGATGCCGCCATCGTCGGCGCCGGTGCGGCAGAGGATGTGCTGGCGCAGATGGCTAGGAGGTGACGACCCGACCGTTCCAGA
>CAZNNJ010000355.1:0-1700 GCA_964574305.1 uncultured Rhodospirillales bacterium
ATCACCGTATTCTCGAGCTCGGGCGACGGCGGCGCCTCGGACGGACATCCGTTCGCCAACGCCTCATATCCGGCTTCCGATCCGCTGGTCACTGCCGTCGGCGGCACCGACCTCTTCATGACCGACGCCGGCGCCTATACCAGCGAAACTGTATGGAACGACGGCAACAACTGCCCGTTCGGCTGCACCGCCGGTCCGTTCGGCGCGACCGGCGGGGCGGTCAGCAAAATCTTCGCTGCCCCGTCCTATCAATCGGCGCTGTCTGGCATCGCCCAGCGCAGCACTTCCGATGTCGGCTACAATGCCGGCGTCTATACCGGCGTGCTGGTCTATCTCGGGTTCCTGGGCGCCGCCAATAACGGGTTCTATTTCGTCGGCGGCACCAGCGCGGGCGCCCCGCAATGGGCGGCGATTACCGCGCTTGCAAACCAGGCATTGGGCCACCCGGTCGGCTTCTTCAACCCGACGCTCTATGCGATCGGCGCGAATCCCGCGAAATATGCGGCGGCGTTCCATGACGTGACCGTTGGCGACAATGCCTTCGCCGGACCGGGCTTCGCCGCCCAGACCGGGTACGATCTCCCGACCGGGCTCGGTTCGCCGAATGTGACAAACCTGATCTCAGTGCTGAGCGGGCCATAACCGCGGCGCTTTCGAGACCAACCTGAAGAGACGGGCCGCTGCTCTTTATCAACAGCGGCCCGTTCTCGTCTTGTGGCTTTGCGCTGAGCGGATTAGGTCGCAATAGTAAATGCCTGCGCAGACCTCATCGCCGATAATGATCGGGTTCTCCAGCTGGAAAAGCCATTCAAATGGGAGGCGCACGTGCGAATGATGCTCAAGGCCTCGATCCCGATCGAGGCGGGGAATGCTGCGATCAGGGACGGCAGCATCGGCACAAAAATCCAGTCCATCCTTGCGGACCTTAAGCCCGAAGCGGCCTACTTCACCGATTTTGATGGGAAGAGAACCGGCTACATCGTCTTCGATATGAGCGACACGTCACAGATTCCCTCTGTCGCCGAGCCCTGGTTTCTGGCGTTCGACGCCGCCGTCGAATTCAAGCCGGTGATGAACCCCGACGACCTTGCAAAGGCGCAGCCCGGAATTGACCTGGCGGTTGAGAAATACGGCTGAGCTGCCCATCCCGCGCTATGGTGCGGCGGTGGCTTTGGCTGCCGGCTTTCCCCTTTCCGGCTCCTCGCAGTCCGGCGGCAGGCGCCAGTCGCCAACGATATGGGCGGGCATGCCGGCGTGATCGGGGTTGAGGAAGGCCTGGGCGGCCTGAATGCCGGTTGGCCACTGTGCGTGGATATAGGCGAGGACGGCGCTGATATCGTCGTCCGAAAGCTTCCCGACGAACGCGGGCATATCGGTCTGGTAGCCGGGGCCGGCCTCGTCCAGCACGCTGAACTTCACCATATGGAACAGCTCGTCATTGCTGTGACGCCCGCCATGGCCCGTGCCGTTCAACGGCGGGGCGGGCCCGATGGGAGCGCTCGATTATCTGGTGTCGGATACCTGGCGACCGGACGCGCGCCGGTTCTTTTTCAATCTCTATGCACTGAGCTGCCACAACCCGTTCGTGGCCCGTCTGTTCAATGAAATGTATGCCCACCACCGCCGGCGCATCGCCGGGTTCATCGGCGCCGCGCGCCCGAAACTCACGGAACAGCAGTGCTACGATTTTGCGCTGGAGG
>CAZNNJ010000355.1:1710-6241 GCA_964574305.1 uncultured Rhodospirillales bacterium
AACAGCTCGTCATTGCTGTGACGCCAGCCATGGCCGGTGCCGTCCAGAGGCGGGGCGGGCAGGTGGCCGGCGGCGTTCAGATGGTGCCAGTCGGGCTGGCCCTCAAGTTTTTGCCCGTGGCAGCCGACGCAGTTGGCGGCGTAGAGCGCCGCGCCGCGCGTGGCATCCGAATGCCGATCCGGCTGTTGCGGCATGATCACGGTGACGTAGGTGGCGATCGCGGCCAGAACGAGGGCCGCGGCGACGATTAGGATCTTGCGCCAGAGATAGGGGTCTTGAGTCGGTCCGGCCATGGCGGATGGACATGCCATGCGCCAGGGGCCGGCGCAATGATGCGCTCAGTCCTTGAGCCCGACCGTTCGCCCCTTGAAGCCACCGGCATCGAAATAGCGCGTGCCGCCGACATTCTGGGTTTCGAGCTCGGTCGCCAGTTCGCCGGCGCCTGGGGCAGAGCGCAGCGTCTCTGTCTTCACCGCCGGCATGGCGCCGCCCGGGAAGGCTTCGGACAGAACCCGGCCGCTCAATGTGCCGCCGCCCTTGAGCTTCAGCCCCAGAATATGGGCGATGGTGACGCCGATATCGGCGTTGCTGCTGGGGGCGGTGTCGGTGAAGCCCTGCTTGAAGTCCGGGCCGATGGCGGCCTGGAAATTGTAGGTGTCGGCGCGGCTCAGCGATCCGTGATAGCCCTGGCCACGGCCCAGCGGCGCGTCGGCGATCTCGGCCGTGCATCTGACCGGCAGGTCGCAGCCGGTGGCGAAGGAACGGAAATTGACGACGATGGCCGGCGCCGGCGTCCTGGCTTTGCCCTTGAGCCCGATGGCTGAGATCGGCAGCGCACCCGCGACCTTGCCCAGATCGTCGCGCACGAAGATGCCGCTGACATAATCCTGGGCCAGCAGCGCCGCGACCACCTTGGGCGCCATCGCCTTGGCGTCCGCCTGCGGCAGATAGATCAGGTCGGCGCCGCCATTGGCGGTGACCACGACTTGCGGCTTGGTAGCGTCGCCCAGCAGCCCGTCGCCGCGGCGCGGGTGATGGCCGTCGGCGACCGGGCGGCCGCCGTCGTCGGGGTCGGACAGGGGCAGGTTCAGCGCCTTGGAAAGATCGATAGCGAGGAAACCGCTCGGCAGGCTGCCGGCAGGCGCATCGTCGAACGTTATCTTGGCGGCCGGGCTGGTGGCGCTTTCCTTCTCGATGGTGGAGAAGCCGTGGTCGGCGGCGATCACGATGTCGGTGGTGCCGTCCAGCCCGAGCTGCTTCAGCGCGGCGCGGATCGCGGCCAGGTCGCCGTCGGCATTGGCGATGGCCTTGAGCGAGGTCGGGCCGTTGATACCGGGGGTGAGCTGGCCCTTGCTGTCGGTCTGGGCATGCTGGCTGCCGTCCGGGTCGCGCGACCAGAACACCGCATAGAACGGCTTGCCCTTCTCCTTGAACGACGGCAACACGACCTGGGTGAAGGCCTTGACCAGATGATCCTGCTGCTCCTGGTTCGGGATCGCGGTCGCCGGCGTCGCATATTCGAGCTTTGCCTTGTCGAACCCGTCCTTGACCGCCTGCGACAGCGGAATGCCCCGGCGCGGCCCGTCATTGATGTCGTCCTTGCCGGTCGAATCGTCGATGACGACGGTCGATTGGCCGTCGCGCGCGGTGTGGTCCTGGATCAGCGCCGGGCCGGTCTTGCCGACCACGGCGGTGCTGTATCCGGCGGCGCGGGCCGCCGCGAGCACGGTCTGGTGGCCCAGATAGTCGCCGCCGAAATGCTGGTCCAACTCGCCCAGCACCATGTCGTTCTCGATAAAGGGCGTGACGCTGTCGAGTGCGTTCCGGACCGGAAAGCCGACATAGATCGCATTGCCGAAATCACCCGTGTCGCCGAGATAGTGACCGGTCGCCAGCGCCGAGGCGTTGGCCGTCGTCACCGTGGGGAACATCGAGTGGCTGTTCTGGAAATTGACCCCGCCGTCGCGCAGCTCGGCCATTGCCGGGGCGGTCGTCTTGTCGACCAAGACCGCGCGCAACCCGTCGGGCACGAACAGGATGACGTTATGCGGTTCGGCGGCCTGGAGGAGCGGGGCAGGCAGAAGGCTGAGCGCGATGACGAGGGCTTTGACACGGGGCATGGCAACTCCGGCAGAGGCGGGCTCTCGAACCGCGCTCGTTCTACCCGCCGGCGATGGGAATGGCTACGGCCTCATGCGTCATTCCCGCGCGTCGGATGAACAACAGTGGTAAAGCTGCGCGCCCGTCCCAATCTGATCCACCGTGACCCACAAAACGAGTTAGTCAGACCATGCCTGAACTGAGCGAATTCACCGAAAAGATGCGCGCCGCCGTTGGCGCCGATGCCGGCCTCGGCAAGACGTTGAAATACGATCTGAAAGGCAATGGCTTCGTCCATATCGACGGTGGCACCGTGACCAACGATGACAAGCCGGCCGATCTGACCTTGACCATCAGCATGGACGATCTCTACGCGCTCTATTCCGGTAAGCTCAGCCCGATGTCGGCGGTGATGACCGGTAAGCTCAAGATGTCCGACATGGGCCTGGCGATGCAGCTTCAGTCCAAGCTGGAGGCGCTGGGCAACAAGATGGCGAAGTCCCCGGGCTAGGTAAATACGGAGGCTTTTCACCCTCTCCTAGCCTCCCCCCTTGAGCCATCAAGGGGGAGGGATATGAAGCGGTAAAGCCCTCCCCCTTGATGGGGGAGGGTTGGGTGAGGGTGAAATGTTAGAATAGGCGCGGTGCCCGGACTTACACGTCCAGATAATCCGTCCACTCGGCGATCTTGCCCTTCTTCACGATGAAGACGCCGACCACCGGGAAGGCCTGGGGTTTCTGACCGGGTGCGGTCAGCGTGTCGATGCGCTTGTTGGTGACCAGCGGGCCTTCGCCATAGGTCTTCAGGATTTTGACGTCCAGCTTCACGCCGGGGCCCATGAAGCCTTTGAACGCGGCGCCGACGGCGGCCGGCCCCATGATCGCCGGCTTGTCCTCTTCCATGCGGACCGAGCAATTGTCGGCCAGGAAGGTGACGGCCTTGTCCGGGTCGTTCCAGGCGGCGATGAAATCGGCGACGATCTTCTCGTTGGCCTTGATGTCGCTCTTCTTTTCATCGGCGGCGACGGCGGTCTTGCCCAGCGTGGCGGCGGCGACGGCGCCCAGCGCGCCGGCGACGAAAGCAGTGCGGCGGGTGATGGCGAATTCATCCATGATATCCTCCCTTATTTCCCAAAATCTTCGCCGCACGCTAGCAGGGGCAAGAGGGGCTGGGAAGCGGATGATTTGCCGATTGCGCTGGCGGAATAGCCGCTCATAATCCACCGTCAAAGACAAGAATGGGGAAAGCGGTGTTCACACAGTCACTCGATCCGCTCGGCAATCTCCTTCTCACCTTCCTTGTCGCGCTGATTCCCGTCGCCCTGCTGCTGGTGCTGCTCGCGGTTTTCCGGATCACGGCCTGGCTCGCCGTGCTGATCGGAGCGGCGGTCACCTTCCTGCTCGGCGCATCGGTCTGGGGTATGCCGGCGGCGGCTGGCGGGCAGGCCTTCTTCTATGGCGCGCTGGGCGGTGCCTGGTCGGTCGACTGGATCACGCTGTGGGGGGTGGTGCTGTTCAACACGCTGGTGGTCACCGGCACGTTCGAGCGTTTTCGCCTGTGGCTGATCTCGATCGGGACGATCGATGTCAGGGTGCAGACGATGCTGTTCGCCTGGGCCTTCGGCGCATTGCTGGAAGGGCTGGTCGGGTTCGGATACCCGTGGGCGGTGATCGCGCCGATCCTGATCGCGCTGGGCATCCCCGACCTCGACGCCATCCGCGTCGCCGCCATCGCCAACAACGCGCCGGTCTCCTACGGCGCGCTGGGCGTGCCCATCGTGGCGCTGGCGACTGTGACCGGCCTGCCGCTGCTGGAGCTGTCGGCCTCGATCGGCAAGATCGTGGCGGTGCTGGCGCTGCTGCCGCCCTGGATCCTGATCTATCTCGTCTCCGGCCGGCGGGGTCTGAGGGATGGTTGGCCGCTCGCGATCGTCGGCTCGCTGGGCTACATCGCCGGGCAGTTTCCGGTCTCCAACTATCTGGGTCCGTATCTGCCCGACGTGTCGGGCTCCATCGCCGCCTTTGGGGCATTGCTGATCCTGCTGCGCTTCTGGCGGCCGGCCGAGCCGCTCGGCTATGGCGGCCAGCCGGTCGCCGGCGGCTGGGCGGCAGCGGAGGGGCAGGCGGCGCGATTGCCGCCGGCCCAGGTGTTCAGCGCCTGGCTGCCCTTCATCGTGCTGATCGTCGTCGTGGTCGCGTGGACCGGACCCTGGTCTGACCTGCCCAAGATGATTTGGTGGCAGGCCAGCGTCTCGGCCCAGGATGCGATCGAGGGCCATCCGGTCGCCGTCAGCTTCAAGTTCACCCCCTGGTCCGGCGGTACCGCCATCCTCGCCTCCTGGGCGATTGTGGCTCTGCTGCTCAAAGTAAAACCGGCTCAACTCGGCGAGATTTTCCGCAAGACCTTCGGCCAGATATGGGGCGCGCTGCTG
>CAZNNJ010000356.1:0-6214 GCA_964574305.1 uncultured Rhodospirillales bacterium
GGAGTACCTCGACACGCTGGATGATGCCGCCTGGGGGGCCGCCACGGACGTCCAGAGGGAGCTGCGCGGGCGGCACGTCGGCGAGCTTTTCGAGATCGAACCCGAACAGCCGTACCGCATTGTCGCGCAGAATCGCGTCGCGTTCTTCGGCCGGCACACCGTCGAAGAGCTTGGCAAGGTGCGGACGCGAGTGCGGATAGCTGCTTTCCGTGTGTATGAAATCCGAGCCGAAGCATAGATTGCGCACGCCGACCTCATGCCGGTGCGCGACTTCCGCCATGTTGAGCGGACCCGCCGCGAAACCCTGACGCGCCATTGCTCGCTCGGCAGCATTTGAAGCTTGTAGGAGCCGTTGCCGCGCGCCACCGGCATGTGCGCGTCCAGCTTCTTAAGGATCGGCGCGATCCATTGCGACCCGCTTTCGATGTAGCCGAATTTGAGATTCGGATAGCGTTCGGGAATGCCCGCCAGCAGCAGATAGGTCAGCGTCTGGAGGTGAGCTTCCTGGATATCGAGGAAAAGGCAGGACTCCCATCCCGGCGCAGAGCCTTTCCACAACCAGGTGGGCTTTTCCCGGCCGACCGACGAATGCCAGATCATCGACATGCCGCGCTCATGCAGCGCCTGCCAGACCGGCTCGTACAGGGGGTCATTGAAATCCGGCAGGTCGGGACGGGCCGTGCGGGGCGCGGGCGGCAGATGAATGGCCCTGATGCCGACATCAAAGGCGGCCGCAATCTCCTTGACTACGGTCTCCACGCCGGCGAGCAGCGAGACGACCACCGCCCCTCTGAACCGGTACGGTGCCGGCGTGACGTAATCGCGATACCAGCGCGTGAAGGCGAGCGTAATTTCATGGGCCAGAGCAGGATCGGCCGTGATTGCACCAAACCCGTCAAACTGGGGCAGCGGCGCCAGCAGTACCAGCATCAACGTGCAATGCTACAACAGTCTCGGTTACGCCCGCGACACGGATTTTTATGTCGCCTATTCGGTCGGCGAACCCCTTGGCGTCACGCCGGGCGTAAAGCCCTTCGGGGCATGGGCGCTCGCCGACAACTCAACGAGCACGAACGTCTACACGCCCAACATCAATTACCAATATAACAACTTCGGAACTGGCAGGCTCACGGCGCAAAAGACCGGAACCGGCCAATATACCGTCACCATCCCTGGCACGCTCAACTACGGCACCTCGGTCGCGCTCGTCACGGCCGTCGGCGACGGCAACACCTATTGCAATATCGTGAGTTGGACGACCTCCGCGATCAACGTCGCCTGCTACCGCCAGGGCGGCGTCCCGACCGATTCCAAGTTCGACGTGGTCTTTCAGACGGCGAGTTAAGCGCGTTGCTTGCTGCAATCGGGAACGCCCCGCGTGCCGCCTACAGCTGACTATTTGACGGTCGCGTTGTTTTGGCCGGGGACATTGAAGATATAGGGTGTCCGGTTCGCCAGGCTAACAGCGGAAGCCGAGCCATGATATTGACGCCGGTCTGCGGCGTCAGGCTTCTCGGCGACCGAGGAGGGAGAGTCCAGCGATGCTTACGATACGATTGCCACCGGAAATTGACGCACGCCTGCGAAGGCTTGCTGCCGCGACGGGACGGACAAAGGCGTTCCATGCACGGGAAGCGATCGTCGAATATCTGGGCGATCTCGAGGATATCTATCTGGCGGAGCAGCGCCTGCCCGATATCCGCGCCGGTCGCACCCTGGCCATCCCGCTCGAGGACATCATGAAGTCCTATGACTTGGCGGATTAGATGTTTGATCCCAGGCTTTGATGGAGCATCCTGTCGTCCGTATCGGCAACCGGCGCGAGGTTTACCGACGCTGAGGCCGGCTCTACTCCGGTATAGACCGCGGCCGCCCATCGGCATCCAGCGCGACGAACGTGAACATCGCGTCCGTCACCTTCGACACATCGGTGCCCGTGCGCGGGCGGCGCCAGGCTGAGACATGGAAGGTCATCGAGGTGCGGCCGACGCGGGTCAGGTCGGCCCACACCGTCACCTCGTCGCCGACCTTGACCGGCTCGACGAATTTCATCGCCTCGACCGCGACTGTGACGCAGCGGCCCTTGGCGCGCCGCGCCGCGGCGTTGCCGGCCGCCAAGTCCATCTGGGACATCAGCCAGCCGCCGAAAATATCGCCGGCCGGGTTGGTGTCGGCCGGCATGGCGACGGTGCGGATCACCGGCTCGCCCGCCGGCAGGCCGGTCTCGCCGGATGCCGGATCGGTCAATTACGCGGCTTGCGACTTCGCCGGCTGGCGGACCAGCGCCTCGTAATCGTCGCGCAGCTGCCGGGTGATCGGGCCGACCGTGTAGTGATGGTCGGCAATCTGGCCGACCGCGGTCACCTCGGCGGCGGAGCCGGTGAGGAAGATTTCTTCCGCCGTCTCCAGCTCCTCCGGGAACATCGCGCGCTCGATCACCTTGATGCCGCGCTTGCCGGCCAGCGCGATCACTGTCTGGCGGGTGATGCCGTTCAGGAAGCAGTCGGGCGTCGGGGTATGGATGACGCCGTCCTTGACCAGGAACAGGTTGGCGCCGGTCGCCTCGGCCAGCTGGCCGCGATAATCCAGCATCAGCGCATCGTGCCAGCCCTCGGCCTCGGCCGCGTGCTTCGACAGGGTGCAGATCATGTAGAGGCCGGCGGCCTTCGACGCGGTCGGCGCGGTGTCCGGGGCTGGGCGGCGCCATTTGGAGAAGGTCAGCTTGATGCCCTTCTCGCGCAGCTCGGGCGAGAAATAGCTCGGCCATTCCCAGCTCGCGATCGCGACATGGATCTTCGACTGCTGTGCCGAGACGCCCATCTGCTCAGACCCGCGATAGGCGACCGGGCGGACATAGGCATCCATGAAGCCGTTGGCGGCGACCACGTCCTTGCAGGCCTTGTCCAGCTCAGCGGTGGTGTAGGGCAGCGAGAAACCCAGCAGGGCCGCCGAATTGGCCAGCCGCTCGTTATGGCGCGTCAGCTCGAAAATATGGCCGCCATAGCAGCGCACGCCCTCGAAGACGGAGCTGCCATAGTGAAGCCCGTGGGTCAGCACGTGCGTCTTGGCCTCGCGCCACGGCACCAGCCTGCCGTCGAACCAGATGAAGCCATCGCGATCGTCCATCGGTATCATCTTGAAAACCTCCAGAAACACCCCGAAAAAGGGGCAAGACGGGATGTGCGCCCCGCACTCAGGGCTGGCGTAACCCGTCTTTCCATGTCAAACTTGGGTCATGATGGCTGACCTAAAGACTGCGGTCAATCCGATTTTCCTGTCCGAGGAGGACCTGCGAAGGGGCATCGAGCTGCTCTTCTTCGCCTATCGCGACTTCACCGGCGAGCCGGACCGGCAGCTCGCGGCGCTGGGTTTGGGGCGGGCGCATCACCGGGCGATCTATTTTATCGGCCGCAACCCGTCGCTGACCGTCAGCCAGTTATTATCCATCCTGAAGATCACGAAGCAAAGCCTTTCGCGTGTTCTTCAGGAATTGGTGGCCGAGGATTACGTTGTCCAGACCCCCGGCCCGACCGACCGGCGGGAGCGCCGGCTGAAGCTGACGGCGAAGGGCGAGTCGCTGGAGCAACTGCTGACCGAGGGCCAGCGCCGGCGCCTTGGCCGCGCCTATGCCCAGGCCGGGCCGGAGGCGGTGAGGAGCTTTCATCAGGTCCTGCTCAACGTCATCGACGACGCCGACCGTCCGCGCCTGCCGGAAGAGGCGGCTTCTCTCCCGCGCCGGAGCGGCCTGCGCGCCACCGGGTAAATGGCCCTAACAGCCGACCTGCCGCACCTTCTGGTCGTCGATGACGACACGCGCCTGCGCGCCCTGCTCGCCCGTTATCTGGGCGGCCAGGGCCATGTCGTGACCACCGCCGCCTCGGCGGCCGAGGCGCGGGCCTGCATGCGCTCGCTCGCCTTCGACCTCTTGGTCCTCGACATCATGATGCCCGGCCAGAACGGGCTCGATTTTGCCAAGGCGCTGCGCGCCGAGGGCTCTTCCATCCCGATCCTGATGCTGACCGCGCGCAGCGAGGCGGAGGAGCGGATCGCCGGCCTGGAGGCCGGCGCCGACGACTACCTGCCCAAGCCGTTCGAGCCGCGCGAGCTGCTGCTGCGCATCGCCGCGATCATGCGGCGCAATCCTCGGCCCACGGAAGGTCCGCCGCCGATCCGGCTCGGCCGCTGGACGTTCGATCCGGAGCGGTCGGAGCTGACGGCCGGAAGCGAGACCGTGCGGCTGACCGATGTGGAGACCAGCCTGCTGCGCGTGCTGGCCGAGACGCCGGGCGGGATCGTCAGCCGGGACGAGCTGGTCGACCGCAGCCGTGCGGCGGTCAATGCCCGCAGCATCGACGTCCAGGTCAACCGGCTGCGCCGCAAGATCGAGGCCGACCCCAAGATGCCGCGCTATCTCCAGACCGTCCGCGGATCGGGCTATGTCCTCCGTCCCGACTGAACGCCGACGGCGGAACCCGACCGGCATCGGCGCGCGGATCAAGCGGTTCCTGCCGCGCACGCTGGAGGGGCGCACCTTCCTGATCCTGGTCGTGCCGGTGGTGATCGCCCAGATGATCACCGTCTATATCTTCTTCGAACGGCATTTCAGCACGCTGTCGGTCGAGCTGTCGCGGGCCGTCGCCGGCGATGTCGCCCTGCTGATCGAGGGCACCGAGCGTTCCCCCGACCGGCGCGACCAGATCTATAGAGCGGCCGCGAAGACGCTGGACCTTTCCGTGGAATTCGAACCCGAGGCCGAGCTGTCTCCCGATGTCGAGCAGCACTGGAACCCGCTGATCGAGCCGATACTGGAGACCGCGCTGCAGGAGCGGATCTATCCGCGGCGCTTCACCATCGGCGGCTATGGCGACGACAACTGGGTCGAGATCAAGGTGCAGCTACCCGACGGCGTGCTCGACGTGCGCTCGCCGCAGCGGCGGCTGTTCAGCTACACCGCCTTCGTTTTCATCGCCTGGGTCGTCGGCGCCTCGCTGATCCTGACCGGGATCGCGGTCATCTTCATGCGCAACCAGGTGCGCCCGATCCGCCGGCTGGCGCTGGCGGCGGAGAATTTCGGCAAGGGCCGCGACACGATGCGGCTGAAACCGGCCGGCGCGCTCGAGGTCCGCCAGGCCGCCGCCGCCTTCCTCACCATGCGCGACCGCATCCGCCGGCAGATCGCCCAGCGGACCGAGATGCTGGCCGGCGTCTCGCACGACCTGCGCACGCCGCTGACCCGGATGAAGCTTCAGCTCGCCCTGCTGGAGGATGGCGAGGAGACGGAGGAGCTGCGCGCCGATGTCGGCGAGATGGAGACGATGATCGACGCCTATCTCGCATTCGCCCGCGGCGAGGGCGGGGAAATCCCGGTTCGCACCGACATGGCCCAGCTGCTGCGCGAGGTGATCGACGGCCAGCCCGGCCGCGACCGCGTCACCCTGGAGGTCGCCGAGCCGGTCGAGCTGACGGCGCGGCCATCCACCATGAAGCGCTGCCTCGGCAACCTGATCGGCAATGCGCTGCGTTACGGCAAGAACGTCCGCGTCGCCGCCGGCTGGCGTCAGCGCACGCTGACCGTGATCATCGACGACGACGGCCCCGGCATTCCACCGGAAAGCCGTGAGGACGTGTTCCGGCCGTTTTTCCGGCTAGAGGCCTCGCGTAATTTTTCCACCGGCGGCGTTGGGCTAGGCCTGTCGATCGCGCTGGACATTGCTCATGGGCATGGCGGGGAGATCAGCCTGGAGGATAGCCCGATGGGTGGGCTCAGGGTGGTGCTGACGCTGCCGGGGTGATCCTCGCATGTTTCCTGGCGGGAGGGACGGCAGACTTCGACCGGCCGATAGACGAGCTGGCCGCGAGGCCATAGCGGCCGTTCACACGACGTAGGACCAGGGCAGCTCCTGACCCACGGCGGAAGCACCGGCGGGTTCAACGAGACGTTCCAACAGCTGGACGAGCTTCTTGCCGCCTGATGTCGGCGAAGTTCGGGCGTGCATTGAGGGTTCGATCGAAGACAACCGGAGCTGTTGGTCTGCCGGTATCTGGCTTCGGATCGTCCGTTAGCCGAGCAGCCTGCTTCCGCTAACCACCCTTTGTCGGTGGGCGACGATTCGCTTACAGCTTCTGGTTGACCCAAAAAGCGTAATTCACTTCGGCATTCTCCTGCAGGCCAACCAGGTCGACGTCGGCCTGCGCGCCACACTCGTGGTCCAGG
>CAZNNJ010000357.1:0-6213 GCA_964574305.1 uncultured Rhodospirillales bacterium
GACGACAGATGCTCGCGGCCGGCACGTCGACAGATTTTCTTCACCGCGAGCTAACCGATGGACGGGCCCCGTTCGCGGCCTGGCAGCCATTGCACGCCCCGCCCCGCAATGTTGCCAACGATCTCCTGCCCCAGCGAACGGTCGAGCTCTGGCCGCCAAGGAACGAGCACAAATTGCCTCCCGTCATCGATCAATGCGAAACGGCCGGAAGCAAGATCAAATCTCCGCCGATAGAAGCCCTCGATGCGGTCGCCGTCTGCGGGCATAGCTCGTTCCATGTTGGTATCGGCCGCGATCCTACCAGCAATATCCTCCAATTCTCGCCGCTCCAATGTGCCGAGCAGGTCTGATGCGAACTGAATTTGCCGGCCGCGTCGGGCCAGGCCGGCGCCGACCAGATGATCGATTCGCTCACTCATGGCCTCAGCGACCTCCGCGCCGAACCCGGTCGGCGCCAAGTTCGGTTTTTCGCGAGCGACCAGCTGTCGGTCGAGCCAGGTCGAACCCTGGGCGCTCACCTGTTCGCCGATCGGCTGGTCGGACAGGACCCGCACCGTCGTCCATCTGCCGCCGCTATCGGCGGCGGCACGAACTACTGCGTTCGTCGGAATATCGGAAATATCGATCGCGGGCCCGAGACGGACGTAGTGCGATCGGCCATCGATGCCGTCGAGAATGATGTAGGGCTTGCCGGCCAACTCGTCGTCCAGCCCTTTCCCGGCAACCCGGCCGACCAGAGGCTGCTCCATCCCGGTGGATTCATAAATCGCCAAATCTGTCGGCGCGCGACCGAGCGACCGGTTCATCGTCCGGATGATGTCACCGCGCTTGCCGATCTCCCGGAGGGTGGCTTCGGCGTCGGCCTCGAGCTTCCATTGCGCGGTTCCAGCCGGCCGGGCGAGCCCCATAGCTTCGAGCCGCTGCAGTCGGCCGATCATCAACGACCGGATATCGCGATCTTCGGCGGGGCCGCCTTGCTCAGGCCGCACGTCGATAAGGCCGCCCTCCGACAGCGACGCAGCGCGCTGCAGTGCCCGGTCGAGCTGAGTCCATCGCTCGTCGGTCACCTCACCGGCAAGTTTGCTTCGGATCTCGTGCTCTGTGCGCGGACCGAGCTCGATCGTGGCGAGTTCCTGGGCGCGGGCCCGCAGTCCTCGGCTGATATATTCGCGGTGAATGACGAGGTCCCTTCCGTCCGCTTCCTTGCCGCGGACGATCAGATGAACATGGGGATTGTCGGTGTTCCAGTGATCGACCGCGAGCCAATCGAGTTCGGTTCCGAGGTCCCGCTCCATCTCCTGAACCAGGTCGCGCGTATAGGCGTGCAAGTCGGAGAGGTCGGCGGCATCCTCCGGGCTGACGATGAATCGGAAATGATGCCGATCGTTTGCCGCGCGTTTGGCAAACGCACCGACATCGGCATTGTCGGACTCCCCATCGAACATCTTGGCCGGCTCACCATCCTTGGTCACGCCTTCGCGGCGGAGGTAGGAAAGGTGTGCGCCGAGCGGCGCCATGCGCGGTCCGTGCCGGACGATTCGCGCCTTGACCACGACGCGCCGTCCGCGCTGCGCCATCAGGCCGCGACCCGCCCGCCATGCGGCGACCCCGCCACGCCCCATCCCCGGTCGAGCCGCCCTCCCCTTCCCGGCCCCGCCTCCGCTGAAACCGGACAGCTCCTTGGCCGCCAGCACCTTCGCCACGAACAGCTTCGGCGGCTGACCGCGACGTGTCCGGCCGAGCTTAGGTTTGAGGGTCTTTTCCGGACCGCCGAGGTCAGAGGCGCGGCGCACGAGATTCCGCCCCTGGCGATGCCAGTGCCAAGCAAGGCCCATGATTCCGCCGTTTCGCATGCGGTGCAGGCACTCGCCGGTCCCAATGGCACTGCCCGGAAGCCAGGAATTCCGCGCCCTCCACCCCAAACCAGGCGGCCGGAGGCACCGCCTTTAATCTTGCTGTCCGCCCCGATCCGGTCCCAGAAAAGCGGCAGGTCCGTAGATCGCCGCCGAACCCGCGAAGAGGTTCGCCGGCAGCAAAACAGGTCACGTGCCACCTCCTTGCCCGGCAGACACGACAAAAAGGCCCGATGTTGCGGCATCGGTTGTTGTGTCGTCAGTGCCAGCCTGTGCAGAGGAAGTTCCGTTTCGCCGCGAAACTTCTGCAGCCACCTCGCGCGCCGAGTGCGCAAAGAGTGAGCTCGAAGCGCGGTCGACCCTGCTGACCGCAGCCCGATCCTGTGCATGAATCTCGTCGAGAACCGGCAACGAAACTGGCGGGCCGTCTGGCATACTAACGATCGTCGGCGTCAAACTTGTCACATATAGCTGCGTTTCAGCTGGAAGCGGTCGACCGCGCAAAAGATAGTCGTCGAGGCGCTCCGGACCGGCACTGTAGGCGGCAAGGAAACCCGGCGCGCCATAACGATCGAACAGCTCGCGCATATACGCTGCGCCGGCGGCGATATTGTCGCGCGGCTGGTATGGATCATCGCCGAGACGATAGCGGCTGCGCAGCGCAGCCCAGGTCGACGGCATGATCTGCATCAATCCCATGGCCCCAGCCGGCGACGTGGCGATGGGAATTCCGCGACTCTCGTGATCGATAACCGCGCGAATCCAGGATGCGGGAAGCGCGAAGCGTTCGGCCGCGGCGGCGATCTCGGCATCCCATTGATCGATTATTGCACTGCTGCCGCTGTGCGCTGGCAGCATGCCGCTGACTGTCTCTGCTTGGCAGCCGGATTGATCCGTCGCCGTAGCAAAGATCGGTGAACTCGCGGCCAAGCCGCAGGCGGTTGCGAGCGTCAACACATCCATCGAAACACCATTATCGTGGCCGGGAAGAGGAAAGGGATTTGTGGGGAGGGGGCGCGACCAGATGGCGTGCTGCTGCCGGAACGGCGGTCATCGCACGCCAGGAATCCAGAGCGGCTGCGCGCGGCCGACGATCGATGAGATCGAAGTCGGCCCAAAATACCGGCCATCGAGCGATGCCGGCACGTCCGGCATCAGCGCAAAAACCTCGTACGCCCGGAGCCGGCGGCACTCGCTCCAGGCGGCGAGCCGGCGCCCTTTGCCATCGACGGACATCGCCGCCGCAACGCGGCGTCCGTCGATCGACAGGATGCCGCCGCGTTCGCAAACTTTTTGCCCGCCAGTCGCCGCAATGCGTTTCAGCAAGGGGACATCCGCGGGAAGATAACCACGTTCGGCGTAAAGGCGGGATTGCTCGGCCGGCAGCCGAATGAGGATCAATTCGCCGTTTCGAAGCGACGACGCCTCGAGCGGGGTCACGCGATAGAAACCGATCGGAGCGCTCGCGGTCGCGTTCCAAACCACGATCGGACGCGGCGTATCGATAGCCGCCACGCACAGGGAGGCGATGCCGAGCGCCATGCCGAGGAATAGCCGTAGGTGGGCGAACCGCGAACTCATGCAGCGCTCCGGCTTCGCAGAAGCCAAGCGCAATGCTGGCTGGGACCGTAGGCGCGCGGCGTCTGGCCGATCACGATCCGATTATGCACATGCCGCCAATAATCGGGCGCCACGTCGGCTGGATCGATGCCCTGCATCTCGATGGCCGCGATGATGTCGAACACGCGCCGGACGCGCGGCCAGCCGGATTGACGCAGCAGGATCTCGCCGCCGGGCGTCACGCCCGGCACGGTCGAGATCGGGTCACCAGCGCCGCAGGCGCGCAGAATATCGATGCGGGAGAGGATGGTGCCATGCTCGTTGCCCTCCCAGCGGACGAAGGCAAAGACGGCGTTCGGCGCAAATTGGATGATGCGCCTTCGGCGATCGACAATGCATTCGCCAACGTCGCGGCCGAACCGCAGCCAGCGCTCGATCTGATCGCGGTAAAACACGAGCTCGACCGTTGTGTTGGGCGCCGGATCGTTCATGGGCGCGCGCCCGACGCGTCGCCCGGCGCCGCGCCGAACCGCTCATCGAGCAGCGCACGCAGCATGTCGGCAACGGTAACGCCCTGCGCGAAGGCGGCCATCTTGATCCGGCCCCGCAGCACGGGTGTGACGTCGATGGTCAGCCGCGCGGTGAATATTTCGCCCTTGGCGGGCGCCGTTGCAGCTTCCCGGCCGGCGCCGACCCAGCGGTCGGCCGGCGCGTTCGGTCGCGCGCCGATGAGCTTTCCGCCGCGGCCACTCATGCCGTGACCTGCAGCAATTCGGCGGCGAGCGCGGCGATCTCGCGCGCAGCAGGCGAGCGCCGATCGATCTCCGTTGCGAGCAGGCCCGTGCCAGCCGTCTCGGCGAATATCACGCGCTGCGCCAAACTGGCATCGAGCGCTGGAATGCCGAATTCGGAGATGGCGGCGCGCACGTCGCGCGCAATCCGTGTGCCGACGATGCGCCGGTTGATGACGAACTTCGCCCGCAAATCCGGCTTGTAGACGGTTGCCTCGCGGAGGAGCTCGATGACGGCCTGGCTGGCCCAGACGTCGAAAGCGGACGGCTGGACCGGCACGAGGACGAGATCGGAGGCGAGAATTGCCGAGCGGACAAGCGCGGTCGTGCGTGGCGGTCCGTCGATCACCACATGGTCGACGGACCGCGCGAGATCGGGCACTTCCCGATGCAGGGTTTCGCGTGCAAGGCCGACGACGCCGAACAGTCGCCGACGGCCATCGCGTGTCCGTTGCTCGGCCCAGTCTAGCGCCGATCCCTGCGGATCGGCGTCGACCAGCAGGACCGAGGCACCGCGTCGCGCCAGCTCGCCTGCGAGATGCAGCGCGACCGTGGTCTTGCCGGCGCCGCCCTTTTGCGTGAGCACGGAGAGGATCATCGGATCCTCGCGCGCGGCAGAGGAGAGTCCCATCCAACAGGTAAGAGAGTCAGATTCATAGGAGTCCAAGAGTCTGGGGGCGGCAATTGCGTTCGATTCCAATGCTTTGGAGCGAGTTCGGCGGCGCGATATGCGGTGGATTCACGCCTGTTCCGCCGAGCGGGAACGCTCGATCCACCGAGGGGATTCACAAGGCGCGGCCGATTCTGTGGATGAATTTGTGGGTTTATCCACAGGCACTTGCGCGGCACTGTGGACGGAGTCGGCAGATCGAGCGGCATGCAGCCGTTCCTCGCCTCCGCGCCACAGCAACCGTAACGTGTAGCCGGGAAGGGCATTTTTCCGCGCGAGCCTGCGCAGGTCCGCGACGAAGTCAGCGGGCCGCGCGAGGCTGCCGGATTGGGCATGAAGCGCCAGCAAAGCCGCTTCCCATCCTGTGGATTTTCCATGGGCATGGCGGCGCACCAGCCGCCACAGCCAGCGCTCGATACCGCCGGTGAGACGCAAATAGGCCGGGTCGACGCGCAGTATCCGCCGCCTGTCGATAGCCATAAGCAGAAGCCAATCGGAGGTGACGATCGTCAGCCCCTGAGCGCCGCGGTCCCAGCGTTCGATCCAATGGAAGCGCGCGGGCGCGGCCACTGACGCGCCAAGCGAGGTCTCGACCTCGGTCGCAGTCAGACGATCAAGCGCGGCGACGAGCTGATCGTACTGGCTCTGCCCGGTCGAGCGACCGAGAAATCGCAAAACCTGAAAAGCGGGAGCGCACAAAACCGGAGAAACGGAATGCCGGCGGTCGCGCCGTTCCGCCAACTGGGACACGATCCAAATCAGGACATCGGCGTCCCAGATGGTCGCCAAGGCAGGACCACTCGCGGGCGCCGAGACTCTCACGAAGTCGTCGCGCTGCTCGTGCACGATCGGGCGATAGCGTGGGCGCTTGGCGAGAGCGAAGCAGGGCCACGCCATCAGGTCGATGAGGTCGCGCAAGCGCACGTCGTCATGCGTGGCGTGGGTCACATTCCGTCGCATCGGTTACTGCCTGGTCGGCTTCGGCGGCCTGACCTCACCCACGCCGGGGTCGGAGGTCGAGGTCTTGATCCCACGATCGGCCCAGTGCTGAAGGTCCTCGATCCGGTAGATCACCCGACCGCCGATCTTGCGGTAGGTCGGTCCGGTTCCGAAGGTGCGGTGCTTCTCCAGGGTACGGCCGGATAGGCCGAGGAAACGTGCAGCTTCGGGCGTACGCAGGTAGCGGGGCGGAAGATTGGCGTGGGGATCGGGCATTGTCGGACCTCGGGTTGAAGTCCGCGCAAATTCGACGGCGCCCGCCGCCATTCTCAGGGTCGATTTTTGGGGGTGGCGAAAAACGACCAGGAGGAAAAGAAGATATCCGATCGGTTGGCGCCGC
>CAZNNJ010000358.1:0-6195 GCA_964574305.1 uncultured Rhodospirillales bacterium
ACCAACGCGTTCATGAGCGACCTTCCTCCATGCATCCGCCCCTGGCGGCATCCGTTCGTTTGCGGCGCCGCCGCGCGGCCAAGGGGCTAGCGCTTCGGCGAACCAATAGATATCATCATAACTATTAACAGGAATTATTCCAGCGGGAGGATTTCGAACATGCGCTATCGTCGGCTGGGTGCGAGCGCGCTCGAGGTTTCGGAGATTTCGCTCGGGACCTGGCTCTCCTATGGGGAAGGACCGGAGCGACGGACTCTGATCGCCTGCATCCGCCGGGCGCTCGATCTCGGCGTCAATCTGCTGGATACGGCCAATGTCTACGGCTTCGGCGAGGCGGAGCGGCTGCTGGCGGAGGCGCTGACGGGCCGGCCGCGCGACTCGGTCGTCATCGCGACCAAGCTGTGGGGACCGATGAAGGACGGCGACCGCGGCCTGTCCCGCGCCCAGGTGCTGAAGCAGATCAACGGCTC
Source organism: uncultured Rhodospirillales bacterium (assembly GCA_964574305.1). Classification (GTDB taxonomy): domain Bacteria; phylum Pseudomonadota; class Alphaproteobacteria; order BOG-932; family Roseiterribacteraceae; genus BOG-932. The sequence continues at coordinate 471 of CAZNNJ010000358.1, forward strand.
GCTCCAGCGCCTCAAGACCGATTATGTCGACCTCTATCAATGCCACCGGTACGACGATGACACGCCGCTGGAGGAGACGATGCAGGCGCTCTCCGACATCGTGCGCCAGGGCAAGGTCCGCTATCTGGGTTTCAGCGAGTGGCCGGCCGACAAGATCCGGGCCGCGCAGGCGATGGCCGGCATGGAGAAATTCGTGTCGAGCCAGCCGCAATATTCCCTGCTGTGGCGCGCCCCCGAGAGCGACGTGTTCCCTGCCTGCCAAGCCGAGGGCATCGGCCAGCTGATCTGGTCGCCGCTGGCGCAGGGCGTGCTGACCGGCAAATACGCGCCCGGTGCTACCTCGCCCGGCGGCGCCCGCGGCGCCAGCGTAGAGATGAGCAAATACACCAGCCGCTGGTTCAACCCGGCGGTTCTGTCGGCGGTTCAGCGGCTGAAGCCGCTGGCGGCCGAGGCCGGCCTCAATCTCGGCCAGTTCGCCATCGCCTGGACGCTGGCCAACCCGCATGTCACCTCCGCGATCATCGGGGCGTCGCGGCCGGAGCAGGTCGATGACAATCTGGGCGCGGCCGGGCGCGAGGTCGACCCCGCACTGTTCGCAGAGGCGGAGCGGATTTTGGAAAGCGCCGAAGCTTAGGCGGCGACCCGAAGGTCGCGAGCGATGCGCTCCAGCCCGGCGACCTTCTCGTCCAGGCTGACCGACGATTTGTTCGGCCAGCAATTCGGCCCCCACAGCACGATATTGTCGAAGCCGGCGCGGATATAGGAACCGACATCGTCCGAATCGACCGTGTAGGGCCGGATGTAATATGCGAACGGCCGGTCGGCGGTCCCGCGCGCCTGGCGCTCCCGCTCGACGATCCCGCGCAGCTCGATCGCCTCGTCCAGTGTCACCATCGCGGAGTTGATCCAGGCGTCCGCCACCTCGGCGACGCGGCGCAGCGCCGGGCCGGTATTGCCGCCGCAGACCAGCGGGATATGGACAGGGTGCGGCGAAATCTGCAGCGGATCGAAGCTGAAATGCGTGCCCTGATGGCTGAAATAGCCGCCGCCCCAGGCCTTGCGCAGGATGGCGATAGTCTCGTCCAGCCGTGGGCCGCGCTCGGCGAAGGGCATGCCGACGGCGTCGAACTCCTCCTTGAGCCAGCCGGCGCCGGTGCCGAACAGGAAGCGGCCGCCGGAGATATCGTGCGCCGTCACGGTGGCGCGGGCCAGCAGCAGCGGATTGTTCATCGGCACGATGCAGATCGCCGTGCCGATCTTGAGCCGCCGCGTCGCCCCGGCGACCGCGCCCAGCAGGAACCAGGGGTCGTAGATGCGGATGGCGTCGGCGATGATCTCCGCATCGTCCTTGTTGGTGCCGTCGGTCTCGGTCGCGTGACGGGTGGTATGGTGGCTGGTGAACTGCCGGGGCACGACATAATGCTCGCCGAACCACAGGCAGTCGAAGCCCAGCCGGTCGGCATGGACCGCCAGGTTGAGAATGTCTTCCCGGCCATAGTCGTAGGCCAGGATGCCGAAGCTCGGTCTGCCGCTCAAAAATCCCTCCCGCTGCTCAATCCTCGGCCGGCCGCCATTGCGGCAGGGTCTCGCCGGTTTCCAGCGTTTCGAACCGCACGCGCATCTTCATGCCGGCCTCGAGCTGAGGTTCGCCGTCGATACAGCCGATCAGCCGCACGTCCGGCGTGTCGTCCAGCGCCACCAGCACAAGCGTATAGGGCGCGGGATAGGCCGGATGCACCGACTGGTGCACCGTCGTCCAGGAATGGAGCGTGCCCGTCCCCGTCGCGTCGCGCCAGCCCGTGTTCCAGCCGCCGCAGAACGGGCAATGCGCGGTCGGCGGGTGCAAGCCGCGGCCGCAATCGCCGCAGGCGCGATAGACCAGCCGGCCCTCCGCCGCCGCGGCGAAGAAGCCGGCGGTGTCGTGGTCCTGCGTATTGGGGATCATCCTGCCCATGCGTCACCCCTTGCGAAAGACGACGGAGGAGCCGACCGGCAGCGGGCCGCCGGTGCACAGGCACAGCTCGGCGTCCGGAATCTGCATGTCGGCCTCACCGCGCAGCTGTCGCACCGCCTGGACGATGTGGTTCATGCCATGCACATACCCCTCCGACATGTGCCCGCCGCCGGTATTGATCGGCAGGGCGCCGTTGCGGCCGAGCGCGCCGCTGGCGGCGAAGGGTCCGCCCTCGCCCCGCCCGCAGAAGCCGAAGGCCTCGAGCTGGAGGATGACGCTGATGGTGAAGCAGTCATAGAGCTGGGCGACATCGATCTCGGCCGGCCCGATCCCGGCCCGCCGCCACAGCCGTTCAGCCGCGCGCCGGCCGCCGAGATCGGTCATGTCGGCGCGGCTCACCACCGGGAACATCATGCCGGGCTTGAGGTCCGGCGGGGCGCCGCCGGCGACCGCGCGGATCAGGACCGGCGGCCTGGGCAGATCGCGGGCACGTTCGGCGCTGGTGATGATCACGGCGCAGGCGCCGTCGGATTCCAGGCAGTAGTCGAACAGCCGCAGCGGCGAGGAGATCATCCGCGACGCCAGATAGTCGTCCATCGTCATTGCCCGGGCATGCATCTGAGCATGCGGCGTCCGGTTGGCCGCCGCCCGGCAGGCCATGGCGACCGCGCCCAGATGCTCCGCCTGGGTGCCATATTCGATCATGTGCCGACGCGCCATCAGCGCAAAGGTCTGGCCGGCGCTGATCAGGCCGTAGGGCAGGTAGAATTCGTCATAGCTGCCGAAGCCGCCGACCGCCGCACCGCCCATGCCGGGCACGCCGCTGCCCAGCCTGGCCTCGGACCGGCCATTCAGCGACCGGAAGGCGAGCACGGTCTTGGCCTGCCCCGACAGGACCGCGCCCATCGCCAGCCCCATCATCATGCAGGGCGCGACGCCGCCGGGACCAGTGTCGGCCCAATAGGTGAGATTGGTGGCGCCGAGCGACGCCGCCAGCGTATAGGGCGTGACCGTGTCCTGCTCGCAGCGCACGATGCCGTCGATATCCTCGACGCCGAGCCCGGCATCGGCCAGCGCCTTCAGTGACGCCTCGGTCGCCAGCGACAGCACGCTGCGGCCGGAATTGCGTGAGAACTCGGTCTGGCCGATGCCGGCCACGGCGCATTTGTCGCGGCCGGCGAAGGCGGTTTCGTCGTCGATCATCCGGTGACCTCCGCCGTATGTTCTCCAAGCCGGGGCGCCCGCGTCCGCTGCACCTCGCCTATCGAGGTGAAGCGATAGGACGCGCCCGGATATTTCACCGTGCCCACCCCCTCATGCGTCACGTCGACGAAGAAACCGCGGGCGTTCAGATGCTCGTCGGCGAACAGATCCTCGGGCGCGTTCAGGATGCCGATCGGCAGGCCGACGGCCTGGCCCTCGCGATACATCTGCTCGGCCTCATGGACCAGGAAGAAGCATTCGACCAGCTCCTGCACCTGGTAGAAATTGTCCTGCCGGTATTTGACGTCGGCGAATTCCGGCTCGGTCAGCTGGGCGGCCAGACCCTTGCTGTCCATCCATTGGACCAGGATCTCCCACGATTTCTGCTCCGACAGGATCAGCGTGTAGTAGACATAGCGGTCGTCGGCGCAGCGGAACAAGGCCGGCTGGGTCGGCGACGGCTGGGCGTGGCGGCAGGTCTGCCGCTGGATATTGACCTTGGGATAGAACCAGTACGGGTTGGCGAGCTCGACATTGACCGCCAGCGCCTCATGCATCGACACGTCGACCAGCTGGCCCAAGCCCGTCTTCTGCCGCTCCAGCAGCGCCAGCAGGACGCCGATATGGGCGAAGCTCGCAGCGGTATGATAGCCCTGATTGCCGCCCGGACGGATCGGCGGGATCGCATGGTCGTCATAGCCGCAGCTGTTGAGCGGCCCGCCCGCCGCCAGCGCCACCAGGTCCGACGACTTGTAGTCGGCCCACGGGCCGGTCAGGCCGAAGGCCGTCACCGACAGGACGATCAGCGTGGGATAGGTCTCGATCAACGCCCCAAGATCGAGGCCGATCGCCTTCAGCGCGGCGGGCTGCAGGGTGGAGATGAAGATGTCGGCGTCGGCGAGCAGCCGCACCAGCGCCTCGCGCCCGCCCGGCCCGTGCACGTCCAGGACGACGCTCTTCTTGTTGGAATTGTAGAACCAGAAATTCAGGCTGGTGTCGGGGCTCGCCTCACCGCCAGCCCAGGGCCCGACCTGGCGGGTGGGGGAGCCGTCCGGCGGCTCGACCTTGATGACCTCAGCGCCCATCTCGGCGAGCAGCCGTCCGGCAAACTCGCCGCCGGGGTCCGCGGCGAGTTCGACAACTTTCAGCCCGGCGAACGGATGCGCCAGGGCGGATACAGCTTCGGATGCCATGGTCAGATCGCCCCCTCGGCGGCCAGTTCCTCATACTCGCCATCCGGCATGCCGAGGATGGTCTTGAAGACATGCGCGTTGTCCTCGCCCAGCAGCGGCCCGGAGCGCCAGTTCTCCTGGACGGTGCGCGAGAACTGGATCGGCGTGCCCTCGAACCGCGCCTCGCCGATCACCGGATGGTCGAGCTCGAAGAAGAGGCCGCGGCCGGCGATCTGCGGGTCGTGGTCGTTGGTATCCTCCGCGCTCTGCACCGCGCCGGCGGCGACACCGGCGGCCTGAAGGCTGTGCATCAGCGCATAGCGGTCCTGGCCGCGCGTCCATCGGGCGACATGGGCGTCGAGTGCGTCCTGGTTGTCGAACCGGGCCTGCTGGCTGGCAAAGCGCGGATCGGACGCCCAGTCCGGCGCACCCATCACCCCGACGAGCGCCTGCCACTCCCGGTCGTCGAACACCGCGATGGCGATCCACAGGTCGCAACCGGCGCAGGGATAGACCCCGTGCGGCGCGGCATCGGGAAATTCCAGCCGGTTGCCGGCCGGGAAGTCCGGGCCACGGGTCGAGCGGCCGTTGACGGCGACGTCGAGCAGGATCGGTCCCAAGAGGTTGATGCCGACCTCGACGGCCGAGACGTCGATCTCGGCGCCCTGACCGGTGATGTTGCGGTTGTAGATCGCCATCAGCAGGGCAGCGGCGTTGAAGAAGGCCGCCTCGTTGTCCATGTAGGACAGCCCCCAGCCCGAGGGCTCCTGCCCCGGCAGGCCGCTGATATGGGACATGCCGCTGACCGCCTGCACCACCGGGCCGTAGCTGCGATAGTCGGCATTGGGACCGGTATGGCCGAAGCCGCTCATGCGGGCATAGATCACTTGTGGCGACAGCGCCGCGAGCCGCTCATAGGTCAGTCCCCAGCGTTCCATCACGCCGGGCGCGAAATTCTAGGTCACGACGCTGGACGAGGCGATCAGCCGGTCGTCGAGGGCGCGGCCCTTGGCCGAGCGCATATTGATCGTCACGCCCAGCTTGTTGCGGTTGTAGTTGTTGAACAGGCCGCCCTTGTTGGGATCGGGATTGGCATCCTCCTCGCCATAGGTGCGGACCTCGTTCTTGTAGATCGGCAGGCGGCGCGGCATGTCGAGCCGGTTGCGGTCCTCGATGCGGATCACCTCGGCGCCGAAATCGGCCAAGAGCCGCGTGGCGCAGGCACCGACGCCCATCCAGCAGAAGTCGGCAACGCGGACGCCCGCCAACGGACCCTTGCGCGCACGCGGCCGGCGGGTGGTTTCGGATGCCATTTAGTAGTTACCCTTTAAGTCGGCCAACGTCCGGCCGGCATGCTTGGCGATCGGTGGGGTCGCAAGCGGCTGCTGCTCGCCGG
>CAZNNJ010000359.1:0-6188 GCA_964574305.1 uncultured Rhodospirillales bacterium
GGGCGGCCGGCGTCGTATTCGTCGAACACGAGCGCGCAGGGCCGCTGCAGCGCCCAGGGCAGGATGCCCTCGCGGAATTCGGTCACCTGCTTGCCCTCGCGCAGCACGATCGCGTCCTTGCCGACGAGGTCGATGCGCGAGATGTGCGAGTCGAGATTGATGCGCAGGCAGGGCCAGTTGAGGCGCGCCGCCACCTGCTCGATATGGGTCGACTTGCCGGTGCCGTGATAGCCCTGGATCATGACGCGGCGGTTGTAGGCAAAGCCGGCCAGGATCGCGAGGGTTGTATCGCGGTCGAAGCGATAGGTCTCGTCGACATCGGGAACGTGGTCGTTCCGGGCGCTGTAGGCCGGAACCTGCATGTCGCTGTCGATGCCGAAGGTCTGGCGCACGGCAAGAGAGATATCGGGCGTTGCCGTCAGGCCGACCGCGTCGGTCGAGGGGTTCATGAATAACTCCGAAATAGCTCAGTTGTTATGCCAGGTAGGCAGTCTTCAGGATCTGCAAAGCCTGGTTGATTGTTTTCAGACGTTCTTCCGCCGCCTTGTCCCCGCCATTGGCGTCCGGGTGATTCTGCTTCACCAGTTCGATATAGCGTGCCCGTATGGCGGCATAGTCTACCGGCGGGGTCAAGCCGAGGAGGCGCAAAGCTGCCGCTTCGGGCGTGTCGGGCTCGCGTTTTTTTTCACTTTTTTTCCAATCGGCGCCGGATTTGAACGTATGCCCCGCCGCGAAGGCGGCCGCCGCGGCCTTCAGCCGCTCCTCATGCTGGGCCCAATGGCTGAGCGGCGCGGTATCGCGCTCCCAGGTCGTGTCGCGGCGGACCATCGCCTCGATCTCAGCCTCGCTCATGCCCTCGCAGAAATTCCACGACTTGTTGTATTCGCGGACATGGTCCAGGCAGAACCAGTGATAGTTGCGCAGCTCATGGCGCGATTTGGGCGCGCGATAGAGTCCTTCCCCGGTGCATCCGGGGCGGTCGCAAGCGCGTTCCTGGGTATGCAGTTCGGAAGTGAAATCGAAGCGGTCAGCAGTACGGTCCATCGGGAAATTATGGTGTTGGGCGAGATGGCAGGCAAGCCGCCACTTGCGTCGGAACCTACTTTATGTCGCCTTTTCGGCGCGGCATTTTAAGGGGCTGGAGGAAAACAATGGGTATCGTCGCGGAAACTATCCGGGCGAAGCTGGAGGCAGCCTTTCGGCCTTCCGCCCTCCATATACTGGACGAAAGCCACCTGCATGCCGGCCACCATGGCCATGACGGAAAGGGTGAGAGCCATTTCGCCGTTTCGATCAGCGCCGCCGCCTTCGCGGGCAAGTCGCGGGTCGAGCGCCAGCGCATGGTCTATAAGGTGCTGGCCGACGAGCTGGCCGGCCAGGTGCATGCGCTCAGGCTGTCGGCGAACGAGTCGGAATAGGGACTAATAGCCGGCTTCGCGCATGTGCCTCACAGCCAATATGACGACGTCAGCCCCATTATAGCGATAAAGGCTGATATAGCCGCTGCTGCCAAATTCAATAGTCCACTCCCGAAATTCTGGTGGCATCTCGCCTGCTGGGCGACCAGCTTCGGGGTGCGTGGCGAGAACCCGAACGCTCTGACGAATCGTTTTCACCGCTCGTTTAGCGGCATCGGGATTTTTGCCTTTCAGAAAATTATGCAGGTGGGCGATATCTTGAAGTGAGGCAGGCGTCCAGATCAGCCGTGGCATTCAGGCGTATCCGGCTCTTCTCCTGCTTCGAGCTTGGCGAGCCATGCGTCGGCTTCATCGGCAGTCAGATGAAGGCCCGTCGTTTGGTAATGCTCCCAAGCAGCTAATCCCGCTCGATGGAATTCCTCGCGTTTTTCTTCGCGCTCCAGATACTGGTTGATCGCTTCCCGCATGATCCAATGGGCCGAGCGGCGACGCGCGGACGCGAGCTGGCGCACTCGATTCTTAACGCTGTCATCGAGCTTCAGACTCGTTGTCGATGAAGTCATTGTTGGTGTTCCTTGGTGTTACCCGGGAACACTAGCACCCTTGGCAAGGGCGACAAAGCGATGGTTGCTTTATTCCACCGTCTCGATCGGGATCTGGCGATTGCCCAGCGCACCGTCGGGATCGGCATAGAACTGCGCCGCCCATTCGCCGTCTTCGCGCCAGATATGGCAGCTGTTGATCAGAAACTTCGCCGCGTCGGTGGGCAGGCCGCGGTCGGGCGCATTGGCTTTTTCGCGGGCGAGCAGGGGCCCCATCGTCTGGAAAGCGACGGTCGCCATCAGGCCCAGCATCTCGACATGGTGGGCGCAGCCCTCGGCGCCGCCGACCAGCGCCTTCACCCGCTTGCTCCAGCCCGGGCCGATCTTCTGGCCGACGACGCGCTGGAAGTTGGGCAGGATGGCGCCGCAGATTTCATGCGGCGAGGCATCGGTTGCGGCCTCGATGGCGACGACCGTGTAGGTCTCGTCCAGGGTGATCCGCATGCGCATCTCATGCAGCGAATCGCCCGGTTCGACGCGGGGCCGCCAGGCATTGGCGAAGGGATAGCTCTTGGTGTCGACCAGGACGCCCTCGATATCCCACAGCCCGTCCTCGCGGCGGAAGCCTTCGCAGCGTATGGCGCGCTGATGGATCGGCGCGCGCGGCGCCGGGGGAGAAAGGGGCATACGGCGGACTGATGCTTAGTGGATGCCGGGCTCGCGGCCCATCGCCAGGAACTTCTCCCGGCGCATCGCCTTGAGCTGTTGCCCGTCGAGCCCACGCAGACCATCGAGCGCGCGCTCCAGCGCATCGCCGGCATTGGCGATCGCCTCGGCCTTGCGGCGGTGCGCGCCGCCGAACGGCTCGGCAACGATCTCGTCGATCACGCCCAGCTCCCTGAGGTCTTGCGCGGTCAGCTTCAGCGCGTTGGCCGCCTCCGGCGCGTTGGCGCCGCTACGCCACAATATGGCGGCGCAGCCTTCGGGCGTGATCACCGAGTAATAGGAATGTTCCATCATCAGTACCCGGTCGGCGCCGGCGATGGCGACTGCGCCCCCGGAGCCGCCTTCGCCGATCACCAGCGCGATCATCGGCACCTCGACGCGGAAGCAGGTCTCCAGGCAGTGGGCTATAGCCTCGGAAATGCCGTGCTCCTCGCTCTCCTTGCCGGCGAAGGCGCCCATGGTGTCGACGAAGCTGATGATCGGCAGCTTGAACCGGTCGGCCATCGTCATCAGCCGGTCGGCCTTGCGATAGCCCTCTGGCTTGGCCATGCCGAAATTATGTTTGATGCGGGAGTCGGTATCGTGGCCGCGCTCATGGCCCAGCACGATGCAGGAGCGGCCGCGGAAGCGGGCGATGCCGCTGACGATGGCCAGGTCCTCGGAATAGCGCCGGTCGCCGGCCAGCGGCGTGAACTCGGTGAACAGCCCGGCGACATAATCGCTGGTGCGTGGCCTTAAGGGGTGGCGCGCGACCTGGACCTTCTGCGCCCCGGTCAGCTTCGAGTAGGTGCCCTTGATCATCTTGTCGAGACGGGCCTCGAGCTTCTGCACCTCGTCGGACAGGTTGATGTCCGTCCCGGAAATGCCCTTCAGCTCATTGAGCTTGCCTTCAAGCTCGATGATCGGCTTTTCGAAATCCAGCGCCGGCAGCATGGCTCAGGCGCCCTGGAAAAGCGGTTGGGAGTTCAGGGGGTGGGTCAGCAATTCCACGAATTTTTCTCCATGCCCCGAGGACGTTCGTGCCTTCGGTATCGGCAGTGTGCATATGGGAATCGCGGCTCTATATCACAGACGGGGCAGAGAGCCAAAATAACCGGGCGGGAAACGCCGCCAGGGTCACGACCCAGTCGAGATCACCAAAGTCTCATAGGCGAGCTCTATGCTCTCGACCGCGACCTCGTTGCCATCGGACTTGAGGTCGGTGCTGGTTATTTTGGTCGGAAAGGCGTTGTTCAGCGTCCAGACCATCGTGGGGGCTCCTGTTTCGTCGAGCAGGCTCACGACCACGGTTGTCCGCGCGATGGTGTTCATCTTGATCTGGTCGAACCAGTTCCACAGCGCCTGCTGGGCCGGAAAGATTCCCTTGCGCAGCGTCGCATTGCCGACCTTCGCCAGGCCGGGCATCTTGACCGGGGCATAGGCCGGGCTGTTGCCGTGGCGATAGTCGACGGCCTTGGTCTCCGTCTCCAATCCAGTCACCTCCTGGAATGGGACCGGGGCGTTGCCGCCAAGGCCGGTGACCGAGAAATAGAATTTCGGCAGCGGCCAGATATTGTTCTGGGTTTCGCCGGACACCTCAATAACCCGGCGCGGTTTTGATCCAGTCGGGCATGTTGTGATAGATGCCTTCGCCGCCGTGATGCCGGCAGGTCTTGTTCGAGCAATAGATCCAATTGTCCCAGCCGGAATAGGGCGCGGTGCGCGCCATGCCGTCATTGCAGAAGGCGATGATCACCGGCCAGCCGCAGGCCAGGCAATGCGCCTCTTCCCTCAGACGGGCGGTCTGGCCGGCGGGCCGGGGCGGGGCATTCTCTTGCATGTCGACCTCTGAGCGGGGTGCGCGCCGATCGCCGAAAATCGCGATCAAATCCATGTCGCAGCAGGCAAAACATTACTTCCACAGTGCGGTATAACAAAGCGGCGAGGGAACCGCCATGCCGTTTTCGACGCTTCGATGATGTTGAAAGCGCAGATACGGGGCAGCCATGACCCAGGCACCCTGTAAAAATGCACGTCCAGCGCGTATGAACGTCGCCCTTGCCGCCGAATCCGAGGACTCCGAAGTGACCGTTGCCGAGCTTTCCCCCGCCGAGCTGAATGCGCTGCTGAGCGAAGTCAGAGGCGCCTACGATGCGTTCAAGACGCGGGGGCTGAAGCTCGACATGACGCGCGGCAAGCCGGCGCCGGAGCAGCTCGACCTTACCAACGGTCTGCTCGCCTTGCCGGGCAACGGCGACTTCTTCAGCGAGGCGCGCGAGGACGGCCGCAATTACGGCAATGTCCAGGGCCTGGCCGAAGTCCGGGCGCTGTTCTCCCGCATGATGGGTGCGCCGGCCGACCAGATCGTCGTCGGCGACAATGCCAGCCTGGCGATGATGCACGATTCGGTAGTCTGGGCGTTGCTGAAGGGCGTACCGGGCTCGGCGCGGCCCTGGGCCAAGGAGGACGAGGTCGCCTTTCTCTGCCCGGTGCCGGGCTATGACCGCCATTTCGCCATCTGCGCCGAATTCGGCATCCGCATGATCCCGGTCAGGCTGACGGGGCAGGGGCCGGACATGGACGAGGTCGAGCGCCTTGCCGCCGACCCCGCCGTCAAGGGCATGTGGTGCGTGCCGAAATATTCCAACCCGACCGGCGAGATCTATTCCGACGAGACCATCCGCCGGCTGGCCGCGATGGAGACCGGCGCGCCCGATTTCCGCCTGTTCTGGGACAATGCCTATACCGTCCATCACCTGACCGACTACCGGCATGAGATCGCCAATATCCTGGAGGTCTGCGCCGAGGCGGGAAATCCGGACCGGGCCTTCGTCTTCGCCTCGACTTCCAAGATCACCTTCGCCGGCGCGGGCCTCGCGCTGTTCGCCTCGTCGCCGGCCAATGTGAAGTGGTATCTCTCAAGCGCCGGTAAGCGCACGATCGGGCCGGACAAGCTGAACCAGCTGCGCCATGTCCGTTTCCTCAAGGACGATGCCGGGCTGACCGCGCATATGGAGCGCCACCGCGTGCTGCTGGCGCCGAAGTTCGATGCGGTGCTGAAGGCGCTGGACGCGCGGCTGGGTGGCACCGGCGTCGCCGAATGGACGGTGCCCAAGGGCGGCTATTTCGTCAGCGTCGACGCTCTGGAGGGGACCGCCGCCAGCGTCGTGGTGCTGGCCAAGGAGGCCGGCCTGGCCCTAACCCCCGCCGGTGCCACCTGGCCGCACGGCCGCGACCCGCACGACCGGACGCTCAGGCTCGCGCCGTCCTATCCCTCGCTGGACGAGGTCCGCACCGCCTCGGAGGGAATCGCCCTCTGTATCCTGCTGGCGGCGCTGGAAAAGCTCAGCGCAGCGCGGTCGTAATTTTGTAGGATGGGCAGAGCGCAGCGAAACCCATCGACAAGAAATTGAACCGCCAAGTCGCCAAGACGCCAAGGATGAAGTTCTCCGCTTCGCGGATTTCAGAGCGCCGTAGGCAATCGGCATTCCCTTGGCGTTCTTTCTTGGCGTCTTGGCGACTT
>CAZNNJ010000360.1:0-6164 GCA_964574305.1 uncultured Rhodospirillales bacterium
TTTCCGGCCGGGTTTGTCCCAAAATGATTGCCGTTTCCTCGACCAAGTCGTTGATAGCGGCGGGCTCAGGCGTCATCGGATGCTGCCGGGAGAAGGCGAGCAGCCGGCCGGTCAGCGCCCTGCCGCTCTTAACCGTTTCGACGCAGCTATTCATCAGCGCCGCCCCCTCCTCGGAAATGACATGGTCTTCGAGCAGCTCGAGACTGCCCAGCATGGCGCCCAGCAGGTTGTTGAAGTCGTGGGCCACGCCGCCGGCAAGTTGCCCCAGCGCCTCCATTTTCTGGGACTTGCGCAGCGCCGCCTCGAGGAGCAGGTGCTCGGTAACATCACGGGCGCTGCCAAGAATGCTGATAATCTCGCCGGCCTTATTGCGTAACGGCAAATAGGTCCACTCATAGGCCACCGGACCGGATCCCATGTCATAGGTTGGCTGGTAGCGGTAGGGCCTGCCGGATTCGAAAACCTTGCGCAGTCCGGCGCCAATCGATCCGCCCACCACAGGTCCAAGAGCCTCTTCCGGCGTTTTGCCGAAAACCTGCTCGGCGGTTACGCCCGCATGGCGGAGACCGGCGGGGTTGATGACCTCGAAGACCAGTCGGCCTTTCGCGTCTGGACGAAGATAGAACAGGCAATCGGTGGAATTGTCGAGATAGGTGCGAAAACGCGCCTCGCTCTCGGCCAAAGCCATCTCCGCGCGCCGCAGAGCGGTCATGTCGACGATCACTTCGACTACACCCTGAGGTCGTCCGTCGCTATCCCGGCGCAGCACCTTGTTGACCGAGACGATCAGTTCGCTTCCATCGCGCCGCCGCTGCCGAAGCTCTCCGGTCCAGCTGCCGTTGCGTTCGAGCGTCGCCTCGAGGTCGGCCAACGACACGGGGAAAACCGCCCGCAGCAGGCTGTGGGAAATCAGGCCCACCACCTCGTGCGCGGGCCAGCCATACAGCCGCTCGCAGCCAGCCGACCACATGCGAATGGTTCCGTCCATGTCGCACGCCATGAACGCCCCCAGGTCGAGCAGCGCGACAGTCTCGTCCGACACTTCGCTGTGACCGAGAGGCGGTGAGAATGGCCGGCTCATAAACGGCAAGCGGGTACTACCGAATGAAACCACGCCTTATTCCTCCGGCGCCTTCGCCAATGGTATCGAAATCGAGCAGCGAACGCCATCTGGATCGAAACGATAGTTGGTTTTGGCGTCGAGTTCGTAGGGAAGCGCCTCCTCGATGATTTCGCGCCCGAAACCGGATTCCTGAGTGTTCGGACGAGATGGCATGACGATCCCGGACTCACGCCATTCGAAAGCGAGGCTGCGCGCGCCGTCGACATCGTCGATCGCCCAGTCTATTGCGAGCTGGCCCGAGGGCTGCCCAAGCGCGCCGTGGCTGACCGCATTGTCCGTCAGTTCATGGAGCGCGAGGGCCAGCGCCCGCGCCGGCGTGGCGCCCACGCGGACCACCGGTCCGACGACCTGTATTCGGCTGGGATCCACAGCGGCATGGGAGTCGAGCTCAAGCTCAACGAGCTGCCGCAGATCGAGCATCCCGTCGCTCGTGCGGGTCAGCAGCCCCTGCATCCGGGACAATGCCGACAGGCGGCTGAGGAACTTGGTCGCGAACTCCTGAAGCGATTTGCTTCGACGGATCGTCTTTTGGCTGATCGCATGGACAACTGCGAGCAGGTTTCGCGTCCGGTGCTGCAATTCGGCCAGCAGAATCCGCTGCTGGCGCTGCAGTTGCTTAAGGTCCTCGATATCCGTCGCGGTGCCGATCCATTCGACGACCTGGCCGTTTGCGTCACACACCCCTGTCGCCCGAATCCTGTGCCAGAGAAAGAGGCCGTCCGACGCACGCCTGATTCGCAGATCGAAATCGATCACGCCATTCCGCACCGACGATCGCCAGGCTTTCTTCGTCGCCGCGAGATCAGCCGGATGGATCACCTCACACCAGCCGAGATCGAGACTCTCCCCCAGGCTTTGGCCGGTAAAGCCACACCATTGCGGATTCGCCCAGGTCCACCGTGCGCTGTCGTCGGCGCGCCACATCAGATGCGGCGCTCCATCGACGATCGCGCGCAGGCGCGCCTCCTCAAGCTCCCGGCGGCTGGTCACATCGCGCTGAATCGCCACCCAATGGGTGACGTCTCCGCCGGAATCCGCTACGGGCGAGATATTGACCTCGGCATCGAACGCCCGGCCATCCTTCGCGTAGTTCACGAGCTCGACACGCGCCGGCTTGCGTGTTTTGAGCGCCGCGCCCAGCCTGCTCAGCGCACGACGGCTCGTCCTGGGGCCATAGAGGACACCAGTGGTCTTGCCGCAAATATCCGCCGTGGAATAACCCGTCATGGTGGTGAAGGCCGGGTTGACATACCGCACGCGCGGACCCTCGGGGGCGTCCGGCAGCTCCGTTTCCGTAATCAGGATCGCGTCGCTGGCATGTGTGACAACCGACTGCAAAAGGGCGGCAGTCGAGGCAGCTTCCCGCTCTGCGGCGCGGTGAACCGTCAGGTCGATCATCACGCCCAGAATTCCGGTCGGCGCGCCGTCCTCGTCGTGATCGATCGAGTAGGACAGCATGACCTCGACAACCTTGCCGCTGCTGCTCAAGAACTGGCTTTCGAGCTCGCAGACATCGCCGATCGCATCCCGGAGAATGCTAATATGCTGATTGCGGGCGACCTCCGTCATGAAATCGGTCAGCGGCCGCCCCCGCACAGCCTCAAGATCCAGACCGAGCATGCCAAGCCAATGCCGATTGGCGTGACGGATCAGCCCGCCGACCTCGGTTTCAAACACCGCGGTCGGCAGGCGATCGAAAGGCCAGCGAGAACAGGGAGCTTCGTCCACTCTATCTCCCTCTGGTAAAGATGCTCAATTCAATCCCGGCGACCGAATCCGATGCCGCCGCCGGGTCGCCCCACCGGGATGGTGAAGCGGTGCTAAGAGTTACCGGCCGTCAACTGTTGATGCGCGCGGACAGCAGCTGGGCGAGCGCACGCGTGTTGATCGGCTTCTCGCAGAGATCCTGCTCAGCAAACGCGCGGGGAAGGGATGCCTGGGAATAGCCTGTCGTGAAGACAAACGGCACCCCCCGGGCGAGCAAAGCCTGGGCAACCGGAAAGACTTTTTCCGACCCAAGATGGATGTCGAGCACCGCGGCATCGAGCTTTGCGGCACCCTCTATCAGCGCCATGGCGCTGGCGACCGAGTTGGCCGGGCCTAAGATCGAGGCGCCAAGTTTTTCCAGCGATTTGGTGAGGTTGCTGGCGATCGTGAAATCGTCCTCGACCACCAGGATATGGCGCGTATCGAGAGACTGGGCCTGCGCGTCAACCATGTTTTACCTTTTCCTGAAATGCTGTCGTTTCACCGGTAGACCCGGTATCGTCTCGCAGTTGAGCGGGGTTGTTCATGCCCCAAATCGCAGCCTGGGTTCGGTTTTGAACATTCAGCTTTCGCAAAATCGACTTCAGATGAACCTTCACGGTCGCCTCCGCCATGTCGAGATTGCGGGCGATCGTCTTATTGGGCAAACCATCCACCAGACATTGGAGTATCTGGCTTTCTCGACGTGAAAGCGGGATGGATTCCGACGTGCGCGCAGGCGCGCGTGCCAAGGACGATGAAATTCTTGCCGGATCCGGCTCCAGCATCGAGCGGACGGCAGGGAATATATGCTCACCCAGAAGCACCAGTTCGAGTGAAAAGCGCAGGGCGTCCGCCGACATATCTTTCGGCAGAAAGCCGCTGGCACCGCCGTCAAGCGCCCTGTCGAGCCACGGGACACCAAACTGGCTGGTCAGGACGACGATCCGCACGTCAGGGTGTTCGTGCCGAATTTGAGCCATCGCCTCGAATTCGTGCTCGCTGTCGATCGAGGGATCGGCAAGCACCAGATCGGCTTTGACATCGCCCCTCCGCATGGCGTCAAGCACCTCTGCCAACGAGCGCATTTCGCCGGCGATCTCTATTTTGTCGCTGGCCAATATCCGTGCAATGCCTTCTCGCACCAACTGGTTCTGGTCGGAGATGAGTAACCGTACCTTATCCATTTACCTCATCCGAATGCTCACTCGGCATCTACCCTTGTTAAGACCAATAATCACAGACCTGCGCAATTGATAAAAAGGGGTAGTCCGAAAAGCGTCCCGTCATCGCGACACGTCCCTTTCCAATGCCGCGATCTGGAGGCCATCAGATTCTCCGCTTCCGATTAGGTTGAATCACGTCCACGAAATGGGTGCGTCGTTAATGACCTCCATCGATCTTACCGAATACGCCGTTTTGGCAGGGAAAGGTCCGACCGGTTCGAGGCCGATCAAAGCTCGGAGAAGCAGCCCAGCAAGGGCGGACCGCCAGCCCCTGCCTTAGGTCGGAATCGAAACACCCGATTGCCGGACATCACCGCCGCCGAAACTGACGAACCAAATCTGCCCATCTTTATAATACAGAACAATTTTCCATGGTGCAGATATCATTCACTAATGTCAAATAGTCAATATAAAATATCTAAAATACCACCTTTAAATCTCATTATGGTTAATCACTTTGCACCGATAGACACTCTTTTTATTACCTACCCAAGATCCAGAAAACGGCCATCAATTTAGAACGCCCGACGTATTGGAACATTTTGAAAGATATAGGATGCATCGACAGTTGATACGCGCCGCGAAGAAGATTCGCCGGCTTCTGTTCGCATGCCTCGTTTCAGCACCAATTCCGTTAGCGGCGGGCTATTGCGCATTGGCCATGCACACGTCTGCCGCCGCGGCAAACATGACAACATACCATGGCGACCCCCAGCGCACCGGCTGGAATGCCCGGGAAACCATCCTCAATCCCACGACTGTGGGCAGCGCGTCCTTCGGCCAGGTGGGAAACGTTGCCGTAGACGCGCAAATCGATGCACAGCCCCTATATGTCGCCGGCCAGAGCATTTCCGGCCAAGGCACCCATAATGTGGTCTATATCGCGACCGAGAACAATTCGATCTACGCGATCGACGGCGACACTGGAACGGTGCTGCTGCAAACGAATCTGGGCACCCCCGTTTCTTCGTTGGCGTTACCCGGTCAATGCACGGATAACGCCCATACCGTCGGAATCACCGCGACGCCGGTCATCGATGTGGCCGCCCAGACGCTCTATGTCGTCGCCTACACTTTCGAAGGCGGCGCCCCCGTCTATCGGGTTCACGCTCTCGACCTCGGCTCACTGGCCGACAGGCTTCCGCCGGTTGTGATCGCGGCTGTCGGCACGCTGAGCCCGACCAAGACCAAATACGTGTTCGACCCCTCGGTGGCACGGTCCCGCGTCGCGCTTCTCCTGTCCCATGGAAGGCTCTATGCGGCATTCGGCGCCTTCTGCGATCAAAAGGCCGACATCGCCCGCGGCTGGGTGATTGGCTGGCAGGCCGCTTCGCTGACGCCGCTTTCGAGCGCAGGCCTGGTCGATCGGCAAGCGACAAGCCAGAACAACTTCTTCCTCAGCAGCGTTTGGATGTCGGGCTTCGGCGTCGGGGCCGACTCTCTAGGCCGGCTTTTCTTTGTGACCGGAAACTCCGATCCCAGCGGTACGACATTTCAGCCGCCTTACGGCCTTGCCGAGAGCGTCATCAAGATGACGCCCGACCTTTCGACCGTGCTGTCGTATTTCACCCCCGCCGGCGCCGGGGTCGCCTTCGCGGATCTCGAGTCCAGCGATCTGGATTTCGGTGCGGGCGGAGTGACGCTGCTTCAGCGCCAGCCGGGGACCTATCCTCGCCTCGCGGTCGCGGCGGGCAAGACCGGCATCATGTACCTGATGAACGCGGACAGTCTCGGCGGCCATAATCGGGGCACCACGCAACCGGACAATGTTCTCGGCGAATACCAGATCGGCCAATGCTTTTGCGGCGCATCCTATTTTCGCGGTGCCGACAGCGTCGGACGGGTTGTCAGCAGCGGCGGCTCCAAGGTCATGACGTGGAAGCTGTACACCGCTGGCGCAACGCCAAGCCTCGCCTTGGAGAGCAGCTCTCAAGCGATCAGCAACGGCGACAACGCGGGCTTCTTCACAACGGTCTCATCGAACGGGGTACAGGCAAACTCCCAGATCATCTGGGCAATCGGCCGGCCCCTCAGCCGGTCTCCGGGAACCATCAATCTCTACGCCTTCG
>CAZNNJ010000361.1:0-392 GCA_964574305.1 uncultured Rhodospirillales bacterium
CGACCGCCTCGCCGGAATTGGACAGCGCCAGCACGGCATCCCTGACCGTGACCATGCCCAGGTCGCCGTGGCTCGCCTCGCCGGGATGGACGAAGAACGCCGGCGTGCCGGTGGAGGCGAGCGTCGCCGCGATCTTGCGGGCGATATGGCCGCTCTTGCCCATGCCGGTGACGACGACCCGGCCCTTGATGCCGTAAATCGTCTCGACGGCGTCGCTGAAGGCGCCGTCCAGCTGGCTGGCGACGGCATGCAGCGCCTCCGCCTCCTGCTTCAGCACCCGGCGCGCCGTTGCGACGATCGATTCGACGTCGGCCGCATGGCGCTTGGGGGCTTGGGGGATGGCTTGCTTGATTGCGGGTTTCTTTCTCGTGTGGAGACGGCTCCGTGGAAGC
>CAZNNJ010000361.1:402-6161 GCA_964574305.1 uncultured Rhodospirillales bacterium
TGACATAAGGAAAGTTAGAGGCGCTTACGGGAGCGATGAAACGATAGCCGCGCCGGGGAAGTGAGACAACCATACTTGGGAATCGGTACTCGGAACTCTGTTGCGGGCAGGCCGTATCCTATAACGGACGGAAAGGTAAACCCCTTCGCCCGGTTCAGGACCCAAAGGGCCCGAATTGGGTTGAGGCGACACCCGAAAGTGGTAGTTTTGGGTGCAACGCAGAAAAATTGTCAGTGTGGAGTCGGAATGAAGACGATTCGGATGGGTTTCCTGGCCGCGACGGTGATCCTGGCCGGCTGCACGATGATGAAACCGAAGCACGCGGCCGCACCGTTGCCGATGCCGCCCAAGACCTACATCCTGTTCTTCCATCCTTGGGACAACGCGCTGACCCCGGAGGCCAAGGTGATCGTCGACCAGGCCTCGGCCAAGGTCAGGGAGACCGGTCCCTCCACCGTGGCGGTCGCCGGCTATACCGACAATGACGGCTCGGCCAAGGACAATTGGCGCCTGGCCAACCAGCGGGTGAAGACGGTGCGCGACGCGATGGTCGCCGACGGCATCGATCCCAAGCTGTTCCTCGACCTGCCGCTCGGCAACCCCGGCGACACGGCCGGCATGACCGGCGACCGGCGTATCGAGATAAGGCTGACCTATGGGCAGTAACAGACGGGCAATAGTCCCTCCGGCTTGAAGAGATTTATTCAACACAAAGATCACCAAGACGCCGGCGCAAAAGCATCACCGCGGCCAGCCGGTTCGCACGATTGTCTTGGTGATCTTAGTGTTTAATCATGTTTATCCTTTTCCGGCTTGGACCCAGGCTGCCGCGGAAGCGCCGGCGTGCTTGCCGAGGGCCATGCAGGCGGTGAGCAGATAGCCGCCGGTCGTAACCGCCCAGTCCAGCATTTCCCCCGCCGCGAAGGTGCCGGGCAGCGCTTTCAGCATCAGCGATCCGTCGAGGTCGTCCCAGGTGATACCGCCGGCGCTGGAGATCGCCTCTTCGATGGGGCGTGGGCCTTTGAGCGGCAGCGTCAGGGCCTTCAGCGCGCGGGCCAGCGCCCCCGGGTCGGCCAGGGTCTCGGGTGGGCAGAGCTCGCGGATCAGCCCGGCCTTGACGCCGGCGATGCCGACCGTGCGGCGCAGATGCTCAGCCAGCGAGCGGCTGCCACGCGGCTGGGTGAGCGCCTTCACGACGCGCTCAGGCGTGTGGTCGGGCAGCAGATCGATGACCAGCCGCGCGGATTTGTCGTCGCGCAACCGCGCTGACAACGGATAGATGCCGCTGCCCTCGACTCCGTGCGCGGTGACGACGAACTCGCCGCGATGGCGCTCGCCACCCACCGACAGCACCACCGGCTTGACCGGCTGGCCGGCGAAGCGGTCGCGGAAATGGTCGCTCCAGCCGATATCGAAGCCGCAATTGGCCGGCAGCAGCGGCGCGACCGTCACGCCGCGCCGGCTCAGCATCTCGACCCAGGCGGCGTCCGATCCGAGCCTCGGCCAGCTCGCGCCGCCGAGCGCGAGGACGGTGGCGCCGGCGGAAAAGACGGCGGGACCGTCCGGTGTGTCGAAGGTTAGGCTTCCGGCCTCGTCCCATCCGGTCCAGCGGTGGCGGACATGGAAGTGGACACCATTGGCCCGCAGGCGCCTCAGCCACGTGCGCAGCAGCGGCGCGGCCTTGAAATCGGTCGGGAAGACGCGGCCTGAGCTGCCGACAAAAGTCTCGATGCCCAGGTCGGCCGCCCAGGCGCGGATCGCGGCCGGGTCGAAATCGGCGACGATCGGCTCCAGCCGTGCGCGCGCGGCGCCGAAGCGGCGCATGAAATCCGCGAAAGGCTCGGCATGGGTCAGGTTCATGCCGCTCTTGCCGGCCATCAGGAACTTGCGGCCGACCGACGGCATAGCGTCGAACAGATAAACGGATGCGCCGCGTCTGGCGGCGGCTTCGGCTGCCATCAGCCCGGCGGGACCGCCGCCGATGACGGCGACGGTTGCCGAAGTCATCACCCGCCAGCTGGCGCCCGCGAGAGCATGATCGCGATGGCGGCGATGCCGATCACCACGCAATAGATGGCGAAGGGCCGCAGCATCTTGACCTCGGTCGTCTTGAAATAGCGGGTCAGGAAGGCGACGCTCAGATAGGCGAAGACGCCGGCAACCAGGCCGCCGGCCAGCGACTTGGTCATATAGTCGGCGACATCATGGCCGTATTTGACCTTGTCCAGAACCTTCGGCACCTCCAGCAGGCCCGCGCCCAGGATGATCGGCGTCGCCAGCAGGAAGGAGAAATGGGCAGCAGCGTCAGGCGACAGCTTGCGGCTGAGCCCGGCGATGATGGTGACGCCGGAGCGCGAGATGCCGGGGATCAGCGCGAAGGCCTGGGTGACGCCGATGATCAGCGCGTCCCAGACGGTCAGGGATTCGAGCGGCCGGCCTTCCGGCGATTCGAGGCCGGCTGACTTCAGCCGGCGGCGGCGGTCGCCGACGAACAGGATGATGCCGTTGATCACCAATATGCCCGCCGCCAAGGTCGGCACCGCGAACATGGTACGCAGCGTGTGGTTCAGCGCCGCCCCGGCGATGGCCGCCGGCACGGTGCCGACGATCAGCATCACGATGAGGCGGCGCAGAGTGGGCCGCTCGGCCGCGTCACCGGCACCGACCAGCGCCAGCAGCAGCTTGATCCATTCGCGCCAATAGAAGATCAGCAGCGCTGCGGCGGTACCGAGATGGAGGATGACCAGAAAGGGCAACAGGCCCGGCCCCTTCGGGTCGATCGGCCACAGCAGCACGCCGGGAATGACGACCGCGTGGCCCAGGCTCGAGACAGGGAAAAGCTCGGTGACGCCCTGGAGAATCGCCAAGGCAATGACTTGCAGATAGCTGAGCAGCATACGTCCCTCTTCCTGATTCGTCCGTTAACCGGTCCTGCGGCCACCTTAGCGGCTAGCCGAGTCCGATGCCACAACACTCGCTGTGACGTCTTGGTGCCATGATAGGGCCGCGAAAATGCCCCGAAAGCGCGAGATACTGTAACTATCATCCTGTTAATTGGGCTTTGCGGGTGGTCACGCGCGGGCCGTCCGAGTAGGTTGGCGGTACGGAAACGGGAGAGCGGTTTGACGGCCAGAACCGGCAGACGAACAACCGGCAGACGAACAATCGGCGCAGGCATGGCTATGGCCGTAATCTGGGTGGCGGGTTCCGGGCGGGCGGGGCCCCCCGGGCCGGTCCAGCAGGTTCACCGGTCCATTGGCGGGGGAATGGTCAACAGCGCCGCCTATCATTGGGGCTCGGCTCTGGCCGAGGTCCTGTCGCGCCCGCCCGGCCTGCCCGAATGCGATCCCACCGGGCCCTGCGGCGTGCCGGGCGTGATCGCCGGCGCCCAGACCTACGACACCAGCCAGGAGCTGGTCGGCGCCTTGGCGGACAGCCGCATCGCCACCGCCGTGGTCCCATCCCTGCCGCTGTTCCGGCTGCGCTGCGACGTGCCCAAGGGGCAGAAGGCGCCGGCAATCACGGCGCTCAAGGTGCTGTACCGCCAGCCGCTCTATCTGGTGGTCCGCGGCGGCACCGGCGCGATCGCCAAGCCGGCCGACTGGGCCAAAAAGACGGTCGCCATCGGACCGGCCGGCAGCGACTCCGAGATACTGACCCTGGCGCTGCTCGACGCCTACAAGGTCCCGCGCGCCAGGGTGAAACTGGTGCGCTCGCCGGCTGCGACCCAGATCGATGCGCTGCGCAATGGCACCGCCAATGTCGGCGTGTTCCTGGGCCATCTGTTCGACCGGCAGGTCGGCGACCTGATCGCCAAGGGCTTCACCCTGATGTCGCTGCCCGACACGCCGGAGCGGGCGAAGCTGCTGCAGAGCCTTCCGGTGTTCGAGGCCAGCGCCATCCCGCCCGGCACCTTTCCCGGCCTGCCGGCGATTTCCAACCTGGCGCAGCCCGTCATCTGGGCGGCCGGTCCCAATCTCGATGCCAAGCTGGCGCAAAAACTGGTGACGGCGATGTCCGAACCGCACAATCGCGACCGCATCGCCGAGCTGGTCGACCCGGTCAAGGCGGTGCCCGAAGGGGTTGCGTTCAGCCACCTGCCGGCCCCTCTGTCGGAGGGCGCGCGGAAGTTCGCCTTGTCTGAGAATCAGCCCATCGATGTGGTGAATTGCCCCTCCGAAACGGGCCAGCTGGCCGGGACGAAATCGGCGGAGAAGCAGCCCTAGGTTGTGCGGCAAGCATCCCTGACCCGCCGAGATCGCACGGCTGAAACCGACATTCCCGGACATATGAATGCCCGCATCGCTTCATTTGTATCGAGGAAATCACATGATCATCGGTGTCCCGAGGGAGATCAAAACGCTGGAATTTCGTGTCGGCCTGGTGCCTGACGCGGTCAGCGAGTTGGTCCAGGCCGGCCACAAGGTGCTTGTCGAAACCCATGCCGGCGACGGCATCAGCGTCGACGACGACGAATATCAGCGCGTCGGCGCTGAGATCATGGCGACGCCGAAGGAGATCTTTGCCGCCGCCGACATGATCGTGAAGGTGAAGGAGCCGCAGGCGCCGGAGGTGAAGATGCTGCGTCCCGGCCAGGTGCTGTTCACCTATCTCCACCTTGCCGCCGACGAGCTCCTGACCAAGGATTTGGAGAAGACCGGCGCGGTCTGCATCGCCTATGAGACGATCACCGATGCGCGCGGCCACCTGCCGCTGCTCCAGCCGATGAGCGAGGTCGCGGGCCGCATGTCGATCCAGGTCGGCGCGCACTGCCTTGAGAAGGAGGCCGGCGGTTCCGGCATCCTGCTGGGCGGCGTTCCCGGCGTGCCGGCGGCCCAGGTGGTCGTTCTGGGCGGCGGCACGGTCGGCACCAACGCCATCCGCATGGCGGTCGGCATGGAGGCGCAGGTGACGGTCATCGACCGGTCGATCCAGCGCCTGCGAGAGCTCGACGACATGTTCGGCAGCCGCATCCAGACGGTCTATTCGACGCCGGACACGGTCGCCCGCGCGGTGGCCAAGGCCGATCTCGTGATCGGCGCCGTGCTGATCCCCGGCGCCGCCGCGCCCCGCCTGGTCACCCGCCAGATGCTGCGCGCCATGCGCCGCGGCTCTGCTTTGGTGGATGTCGCGATCGACCAGGGCGGCTGCTTCGAGACCTCACGTCCGACCACCCATGCCAACCCGACCTATGTCGAGGAGGGCGTCGTCCATTACTGCGTCACCAACATGCCGGGCGCCGTGCCCCGCACCTCGACCTTCGCGCTCAACAACGCCACGCAACCCTTCGTCATGGCGCTGGCCAACAAGGGCTGGCGCAAGGCGCTGGCTGAGAACGAACACCTGCTGCGCGGGCTGAATGTCTGCGAAGGCCGGCTAACCAATGATGAGGTCGCCGCGGCGTTCGGCCGGACGGCGACCGCGCCGGCGGAGCTGCTGGCGGCTTGATCTATCGCCGTTACGGCGACATTCACCCTCTCCTCGCCTCCCCCATCAAGGGGGAGGGACATGAGGATTTGAGCCCTCTCCCTCGATGGGAGAGGGTTGGGTGAGGGTGAAATCGGACGTTAGGAAGGTGTTGCCTCACTCCGCCGCCATCAGCGTGATCGGCGTCGGCTCGTGCACCGCCGCCACGCCATGCTGGGTCAGCTTGCGGTTGCCCGTCAGCCGGCGCAGCACGACGTAGAAGATCGGCGTCAGGAACAGGCCGAACAGGGTCACGCCTAGCATGCCGGCGAAGACGGCGGCGCCCATGGCGT
>CAZNNJ010000362.1:0-6149 GCA_964574305.1 uncultured Rhodospirillales bacterium
GGCGGCAAGCCGGCGCGCGGGGCGCGGGAAATGGGGGCGCCCGGCAACGCCCGGTTCCAGGCGTTACCGGCCGGGCGGGCCGAACGGGCGGGCGAAAGCGGCGGCGATATCGGCATCGCCCGGGGGCAGGCCCTGCAGCTTGCGCTCCGCCGCCTCGACCAGCTCGGGCGAACCGTGGGTCAGCACCTTGCAGCCGTCGGCGAATTGCTTGATCAGCGCGGCGGTGTAGGCGGTGGAGACCGTCGCCTTGGTGCCGAGCAGGCCGATGACCCGGCTTTGGCTGAAAGCCGCCGCCGGCTTGATCGCCGGCACGACGCCGACCACCGGGACGGTCAGGAACTGGCGTACAGCCGCGAGCGCGGTGGTGCTCGCCGTGTTGCAGGCGATGACGACGATATCGGGCCTGGCCGTCTCGACCAGCGCGCCGATCACCGCCGACACGCGCGCGACCAGCTCGGCCTCGGTCTTGGTGCCGTACGGGAAGGCGGCGTTGTCGGCGGCATAGGTGAGACGGAGCTGCGGCAGCAGGGCCGCAATCTCCCCCATCACCGACAGGCCGCCGACCCCGGAATCGAAGACCAGCGCGTGAGGGGCCGGCGCGTGAGGGGAATTGAATGAAGACTCGGACATGAGGCCGGAGATTGCCCGCGACCCGGGGCCGATTCAACCTAGCTCGCGGCCGCCATCTCTGAGCGGACCGCAACCCCGCCCGTCAGAATCTTGTGGACCGGGCATTTCTCCGCGATCTGGAGCAGCCTTGCCCGCTGCTCCGCGTCCAAGGGGCCGTCGATCTCGATATGGCGCTCGATCGTGGTGAATTGGGGCGCCCAGCGCAGCCTGACCGCGATCCGGTCGATGGTCCATTCCTTGCGCGCCGCATACATGCGCACCGTGATCGCGGTGCAGCCGCCCAGAGCCATCAGCACGACCTGGGTCGGCGTCGGCCCGCTATTGCGGCCGCCCCGCGCCGGCGGCTCGTCGGCGAACAGGATCTGGTCGTGGGTCAGCAGGACCTGGCCCCAGGGCTTCTGACCGCTGTCGGTCACCACGACCGTCTCATCGTCGAGCCCTTCCTGCAGGCCCGACCAATATTGCTCGGTTTCCAAAGATACTTCCAAGATCGCTCTCCCCCGCTCGTCAAGATCAATTTATTCCAACCACTTCGCCCGTAAAAGCAGGTGGCGGTGCAGCGCAGAACAAGGCTATAAGGTCTGCAATGCTGACCGATACCGCCGATATAGCCGTCGTCGCGCCGGCCGCGTCCAGATCGCGGACCGCGGCGACTTTTGCCTGGTGCCTTTATGACTGGGCGATCTCCCCCTATCCGACGATCGTTTCGACCTTCATCATCAGCAATTATTTCGCCAAGGCGATCGTGGGCGACCCCGTGGCCGGCAGCGCCCAATGGAGCTTCATGGTCGCCATCGCCGGCATCGTCATCGCGCTTTTCAGCCCGCCGCTGGGCGCCATCGCCGACCGGATGGGCCGAGCCAAACGCGGCATCGCCATCGGCGTGTCGGTGCTGATCCTGGCCGGCGCCCTGCTGTGGTTCGGCAAGCCCGAACCCGCCTACAGATTGCCCGTGCTCTTCGTCTCGGGCATGGGCATCGTGGCAATGGAGCTGGGAACGCTGTTCTACAACGCCCTGTTGCCCCGCGTGGCGAGCGTGGAGCGGATCGGGCGCGTATCCGGCTGGGGCTGGGCGTCGGGCTATTTCGGCGGGCTCTCCTGCATGGGTGTGGCTCTGATACTGCTGGTGCAGCCGGAACATCCGATCTTCGGCATTCCCCGCGAGGCATTCGCCAATGTCCGCGCCACCGGCCCACTGACGGCGATCTGGGCCGCCCTGTTCGCTTGGCCGCTGTTCGTCCTGGTGAAGGACATTCCCAAGACCGGGCTGACGGTAGGGACGGCCGTGCTGCAGGGCCTGACCGATACATGGTTCACGCTGCGGGCGCTACGCAAGACGCCGCAGCTCGCCTGGTTCCTGGCAGCGAGCGCGATCTATCGCGACGGCGTCACCACCATCCTGGCGATGGGCGGGCTTTATGCCGGCGGCACATTCGGGATGGACCTGAGCCAGCTGATCCTGTTCGGCATGGGCCTGCTCGTCAGCGCCGGACTGGGCGCCGCGACTTTTGCCTGGCTGGACGACGCCGTCGGCTCGAAGCGAACCATCATGCTGTCCGTCATCGGCCTGATCGTCTTCGGTGGCGGGATCGTGCTGGTGCACGATGAGGCCTGGTTCATCGGTCTGGCGCTGGCGCTGGGCATCTTCGTCGGCCCGGCCCAGGCGGCCAGCCGGTCGCTCGCCGTCAGGCTGGCGCCGGAGGGCGAGGTCGGCAAGGTGTTCGGGCTCTATGCACTGACCGGCCGGGCCGTGACCTTCATCGGCCCGACCATGTTCGGCTGGGTGACCGAGGGCACGCACAGCCAGCGCGCCGGGATGGCCTCGATCCTGCTGCTGCTGATGCTCGGGCTCGCGGTCCTGACCAGGGTCAGGGAGCCGGCGAGAGGTTAAGGCGCCGTCCGCACCTGCGGGCCGGTACGCCCGCCCTTGCGGAACCGGTCCAGGAAGGTCGGCAGGATCAGTTCCGGCGCCGCCGGCTGGATACCGAGATCGGTGAGGCCCGGCGCGGCGCCCGACAGCACATTGTCGTGCTTCAGCAACTCGACCTGGTCGGGGGTCAGCGGCGCGCCCGGCAGATGCTGCATGAATTTGGCCTGCAAGCGCGCCAAACCCCAAGGCAGCGGCGCCAGCAGGCGGTGGATGCCGATTTCGGCCAGCATCAGCTCCATCAGTTGGCGGAAGCTGTAGGTTTCCGGCCCGCCGAACTCATAGGTCTTTCCGGCCGCGTCCGGGTTCTTCAGCACCGCCATGATGCCGTCGGCGACGTCGCCGACATAGACCGGCTGGAACCTGGTGTGGCCGCCGCCGATCAGCGGCAGCACCGGACTCAGCATCGCCATCCCGGCGAAGCGGTTGAAGAACTGGTCCTCGGGCCCGAAGACGATGGACGGGCGGACGATGGTCGCCTGCGGGAAAGCGGCGCGGACCGCCTCCTCCCCCGCAGCCTTGCTGCGCGCATAGGCCGAGGCGCTGTGAGCGTCGGCGCCGATGGCGGAGACATGGACCAGATGCTTGACCCCGGCCGCGGCGGCCGCGGCGGCGATCCGGCCCGGCAGGCTGGCATGGATGCGGGCGAAGCTGTTGCGGCCGTTTTCGGCCAGGATGCCGATCAGGTTGATGACGATATCGGCGCCCTGGATGGTGGCGGCCAGCTCCTCATCGTCGAGCGGCCCGACCAGCTCGGGCACGATCTGGCCGACGACGCCGGCGGTGCGCAGGAAGCTGAGCCGCGTGGGATGGCGCGACGGCACGCGCACGACCATGTCGGCCTTGCCGAGCCGGCGCACCAGATGGCGGCCGATGAAACCGCCGCCGCCGAAAACCACCGCCGTCATGCTGTCTGTCGCCATGAGAGCACCTGTTACCGAGAATTCCACCGGCTACATAACGAGTTTGCCCGCCCTGTGCCATAGGACGTTTGAGCGCCTACCGATAGGCGACCAGAAAAAAGCGCCGGAACGGAAAAAGCACCTGCCCGTCGGGCTGGGCCGGATAGGCCTCGGCGATGCGGTCGGTATAGTCGGCGAGGAAATTCTCACGCTCGGCATCGTTGGGCAGCGCATCGAGGAAGGGACGCAGACCGGTCCCCTTGTACCATTCGACGATGCCGGCCGGCCCGTCCATGACATGAATATAGTCGGTGACCCAGAGGTCGAGCCGCGCCGCATGCGGCGCCAGCAGGTCGTAATAGAAGTCGGGCTCATGCACATACCATTCGCGCACGCCCCCTGACGGCAACAGGGCGGCCCAGGCCGGGGTCGATGCCAGCTCCCGCATCTCGGCATGCGCCGGGGCGTCGAGATTGGCCGGCATCTGCACCGCCAGCGCCCCACCTGGCGCGACCCGGCGGAGCAGCGCCGGATAGACCGTCTCGTGATCGTCGACCCACTGCATGGCGGCGTTGGAAAAGACGACATCGAACGGCTCGCCCTCGGCTTGGGCCCATTCGGCGATATCGCCGACGACCCAGCGAAGATTGGGCCAGCGCCGGTCAGGAAAATCGCTGCTCGCCTGGTCGATCATAGCCATCGAACTGTCCAGGCCGGTAAGATCGGCATCGGGCCAGCGTCCGGCCAGCAGGGCGGTGCTGTTGCCCGGCCCGCAGCCCAGATCGATGACCCTCCCCGGCCGCTCGGCACCGATTCGCGCCAGCAGGTCGCGCGCCGGCTGCGTGCGTTCGGCGGCGAATTTCAGATACTGATCGGCGTTCCAAGTCGGCATGCGAAACAAATACCCCTGAAATGCGGGCAACCCAAGTTGACAAAGGATCGGCCCGGGGATTAAGAGACGCGTCCGCGCTGCCCAGGTGGCGGAATTGGTAGACGCGCTGGTTTCAGGTACCAGTGGCCGAAAGGCCTTGGAAGTTCGAGTCTTCTCCTGGGCACCAGTCGCGAATCGGGATACCGGCCCCTTCGGGACTTGACGGTTTTCCGGTTTGGCGACTGATGGCGAACGAATATCCCCCTCCCCTGCTGTATCGTAACGACCTGCCGGACGGGCTGGACCTCGGCCCGGTTGTGGCGATCGATACCGAGACGATGGGGCTGAACCCGCATCGCGACCGGCTGTGCCTGGTGCAGCTGTGCTCTGGCGACGGGCAGGCCCATCTGGTGCAGATGGTCGATGGGTTCGATGCACCCAACCTCAAGGCGCTGCTGACCGATCCGGCGCGGCTGAAGCTGTTCCACTTCGCCCGCTTCGACATAGCCGTGATGAAGGCCTATCTGGGCGTCGTCACCGCCCCGGTCTATTGCACCAAGATCGCGTCGCGCCTGGTGCGCACCTTCACCGACCGGCATGGGCTGAAGGATCTGGTGCGCGACCTGCTGGGCGTCGAGATCAGCAAGCAGATGCAGTCATCCGATTGGGGCGCCGCGACACTGTCGCCCGAGCAGCTGAAATATGCCGCCAGCGACGTGCTGCATCTGCACGCGATGCGCGAGAAGCTGGACGAGATGCTGGCACGCGAGAACCGCACCGAATTGGCCCAGGCCTGCTTCGATTTCCTGCCGACCCGCGCTGCGCTCGATCTCGCGGGGTGGGAAGAGATAGACATTTTCGCGCATTAAGCTCAAAGCTTAAGGCAAATGGCCGAGAGACATTCCAGCGACTCGATCCCCGTAGGACAGCCGGGCCCAGTCGAACAGGTGGATGGTTCAGCCGAACGGTTGAGCCATATGTCGACCTTTTCGCGCCAGGCGGACTATGCCCCGACCTACAGCCTGATGGTCCGCAGGCTGAGGATCATCCTGCCTACGGTCGCGGTTCTGACGGTCGCCATCGTCGTCCTGTGGCCCAAGATCCGCGCCATCTTCGTCCAGCCGACCCAGACCACCCAGGACGAGCGCCAGGCCAAGATGGTCAATGGCCGCTATGTCGGTTCGGACTCGCATGGCAGGCCCTATACCGTGACCTATGAATCGGCGCTGCAGCCGCCCGGCGGGGGACCGATCGAGATGACGAATCCCACCGCCGAGCTGACGCTCCAGAACGGCCATTGGGTGGCGGTCAAGGCCGCCCAGGGCCGTTATGACCAGCAGGCCGGGCTGATCGACCTGTCGGGCAATGTCGAGCTGTTCCACGATGACGGCTATCGCTTCATGACCGAGAAGGCCCATGTCGAGTTCAACAAGAACCTGGTCTGGGGCGAGCGCGCGGTGACCGGCCGGGGACCGCGCGGCGAGGTCGTGGGGCGCGGCTTCCGTGTCATCAACAATGGCGACTCGATCGTGATCACCGGCCCCGCCAGGCTTCTGCTGCGGCCGGACGCGGCGCAGATGCCCCAGCCGGATGAGGCGAAAAAGTGAAGCGGATTTCGCACTTTTCCGCGCTGCTGACGATCGGGCTGCTGGTATTCGCAGCCGTTCCGCAGGCCGGGGCCCAGGCGACCAAGGCCAAGCCGCCCGCGCCGGCACAGGCCGCGCCGCCGCCGGTCCAGGCCGCGCCCGCTCAGCCCTCGACGCATGACGAGGGCACGCTGGAGGTCTTCCGGCTAATGGCCGAACACCGTGTGGCGCTG